>NZ_QULA01000001.1:498310-605396 GCF_003481595.1 Blautia sp. OM07-19 | reverse complement strand
GCACGCCGCCAGCGTTCATCCTGAGCCAGGATCAAACTCTCTGATAAAATGTTTGATTCCGGTCAGACAACACTTGGCTATCTTCCCGTTTTACTGTTATAAAAAGTTCATTCTTTCGAATGTATTCATTAAGAATTTTCGAGAATCGTATGTGTTTCACTGTTTAGTTATCAAGGTTCTTTGTTTCTCACTGCCTTTCGACAGCTCGTTCACTTTATCATATTCATCAATGTATGTCAAGCACTTTTTTCAAGTTTTTTTGAGACATTTTCTTATGATCTGTCGCTCGTTCAAGCGACTTGTCTACTCTATCACATCATCAATTCCCTGTCAACAACTTTTTTCGTTTTTTCAAAACTTTTTAAATTGTGTGTTCAAAAGAATCAATTCTTTGTGACAGCTCAGTTAGAATATCACGTTCCAACCGGGCTGTCAACACTTTTTTCAAGTTTTTTCCAGAAACCTTCTCCAGTCTCGCCAAAACGTTGTCCCGGTCAGTTCTGCTCTTTCCTGTAAAGAATATAAGAATAAAGCACAGGCACTGTTATCGTCACTGTAATAATAACTCCCAGAGCTGCTGTTGATTTGAAATATCCATTGATGCACATTGCAATTCCTGCGACAATAAATACCCACGCTCCAAACCGATGTGTACGGTTCCAGTTGTCTGAATCATTCAGTGTCCACGGAAACCTCAGTCCAATACTGTGATTCTGTTTTACTTTAGGAAGATAGTTTCCAAGAACAATAAATACAATCCCAACCAGCACATTCATCTGCATTCCGATATCAAACTTTTTCCCAAAGACAGTTCCATAAATGCAGACAGCAACAACAACAGAAATCACAGGAATGATCCACAGGATAATTCGGATCATCTTGTCACTGATATTCTTTTTCTTCGGATCAATTGCCGTAACCAGCAGGCAGAACCATTCCATCCCAAGAAGAAACGCCGGAAGCCCAAATACTGCAACCGGCCTGGAACTCCATCCATCCGGAGTATTACCTGCCCCGCTGAAATGTGTTGGTATCTCCTGCGGAAGCTGATTCCAGAAAAGGACTCCAAAAAGAATCGGGCTCAGTGTCACGATTCCGGTCAGAATCAGTGTCCATTTATACTTCTTTATCATACTCATCATTGTCATTTCCCCCTTTCAGATCCTTCAGCCAGAGAAGGATCTCATCCACAACAGATGTATTAAGCTCATAGTAAACAAAGTTCTTTACTTTCGTCTCCCAGACCAGATCCGCTTTCTTCAAAATATTCAGATGATAGGAGATCGTTGCCCCGGTCATATCAAAATGACCTCCAATCTCACCGGCCGACATCCTGCCATTTTTGAGAAGCTGTAAAATTTCTCTCCTGACCGGATCAGACAGTGCCTTGAACGTATCTGCAAAAGCCATCCTCTGCCCTCTTTCGAAAACTATTTAGAAATATTTCTAAATACAATATATGTCTTCTTCGCTCTTTTGTCAACAGGTATTTAGAATTTTATCTAAATACTTATCTGACAAAAACTTTTCCAGTCCCGGTTTCTCATTTTACAATGCAAAAAGACCACCAGAGTTTCCTCCGATGGTCTTTCACATTTTCATATATCCATTTATGCATACATATATTTCTGCAGTGCATGTATGATCTTAGGTTCAACGTTTTTACGCTATTTTCTGCTCAAATATCTGTCATTTCGCGGTATTCTTTTGGCGTGACACCATATCTGCTTTTGAACTGGCGGTTAAAATTTGAAAGATTGGTAAAACCGGCCTCCTGAGAGATACTCAGAATCTTATCATTCGATTTTTTCAGCGCTTCTGCTGCCACTGCCAGTCTCCGTTCATTTACATACGAAATAAAGCTCAGACCCGTCATTTTTTTGAACCACCGCATAAAGTGGCTGTCACTCCAGCCACAGAACTCTGCGATCTCTCTGACTGTAAGGTTTTCACTGATATTTTTTTCAATTTCCTGTAGAACCACCCTCAAACGTTCTCTGTCCGGCGAAGACACCTCTTTGACACATGGATATTTTCTTATAAGAAGAAAGAGCATTTGAAGAACCGCTGCTTTTACTCCCAGTTCATAGCCTTTTTCTCTGGATTCGCACAGATCTTCCATCTGGCTTAAACATTGTTTCAGTTCTTCGTAATCTTCTTCCTCTTTGTGCACACAGACAGGAGGAAGCAGTTTTCCCGCCGCAAGAGGCACGAGAAATTCTCCTGCACACAGATCCGCTGCTCCGGCTCCCAGGAAATCCATCTCAAAAATAATATTTTCATATTCCATCGAAAATCCTTTTGCCTTGCGAAGTGCATGGAGTGTTCCCGGAGGCACCACAAAAATATCACCCGGTTTTCCCAGAAACAACGTAGTTTCTATCTGAATTTCTCCAGCTCCTTTTTTGACATAGATCAGCTCCATATCTTTGTGCCAGTGAAGAGAAACTGACGGAAAATCCAACGGGATCGTACATGGATAGATATTAAAAGGAAACAGTCTGCTCCCATGCTGTTTCTTCTCCTGGTATTTCTGCGTGTTTTCTTTTTCCATAATGTATTTTTCTCCTCTGATGATAGGATAGTATCAGTATTTGCAAGATTTTTACAAGAAACGACAAACTATATGTGATATAAATATAACCATAACATGGTACAAGATGTTTTCTGACAACCACTAAAAGCTTCTAAAGCAATGTATCTATGAAAGGAGTGGCTCACATGAGTGAAACCATGACAAACAAACTTATCGAACTTTGCGGCAAAGATATCAGAACCGCTTCCAACGCGGAACTTTATCACGCACTTCTGAAACTGGTCGATGAAAAAAGCCAGGAACAGGTTCAGAACGTAACCGGAAGAAAGCTTTATTATATTTCAGCAGAATTCCTGATTGGAAAACTGCTGTCCAATAACCTTATCAATCTCGGCCTTTATGATGATGTAAAGGAAGCTCTTAAAGAAGCCGGTAAGTCTCTGGCTGATATTGAAGAGCAGGAGCCGGAACCAAGCCTTGGAAACGGCGGTCTCGGACGACTGGCCGCATGTTTTCTCGACAGCCTTGCTACCTTGAATCTGCCAGGAGACGGTGTGGGACTCCGTTATCACTGTGGTCTTTTCCGCCAGAATTTCAAAAATAACGTCCAGAACGAGACTCCTGATTTCTGGCTGACTGACAGCTGCGCTGCCAAAGCTACAGATACGGTCTTCCCAGTGTCTCTGGCGGGAAAAGAATATTCTGCAAGACTTTATAAACTTCCGGTCACAGGATATGAAGGCCGTACCAACACCTTGAACCTCTTTGACCTTGACAGTGTTGATGAATCTGTGATCGGTGATGGAATCTCCTTTGACAAAAAGGATATCGCCAGAAACCTGACCCTTTTCCTTTATCCGGATGATTCTGATGAGGACGGTCGTCTGCTCCGTATCTATCAGCAGTATTTCATGGTTTCTGCCGGTGCACAGCTTATCCTTTCCGAATGTGCCGCAAGAGGATGCAATTACCATGATCTGGTCGACTATGCTGCGATCCAGATCAACGACACACACCCAAGTATGGTCATTCCTGAACTGATCCGTCTCCTCATGCTTCATGATATTGATTTTGAAGAGGCTGTACAGATTGTGACAGATACCTGTGCCTATACCAACCATACGATTCTTGCCGAAGCCCTTGAAAAATGGCCGAGACATTATCTGGATACGGTTGTTCCGCAGCTTATGCCGATCATCGAAAAACTGGATGCCCTGGCAAAAGAGCGCACCAAAGATGCTTCTCTTGCGATCATCGACCAGAACCAGGTTGTTCATATGGCACATATGGATATTCACTTTTCACACTCTACCAACGGTGTGGCAACCCTTCACACACAGATTCTCAAAGAGAGTGAACTGGCTGGTTTTTACCATCTGTATCCTGAGAAATTCAACAATAAAACAAATGGCATCACATTCCGCCGCTGGCTTCTCAAATGTAATCCGACACTGACTTCTGAGATTGAAAGCCTGATTGGCAGCGGATTCAAAAAAGATGCTTCCGAGCTGAAAAAACTTCTGGCGTACACCGATGATGTAGATGTCCTTAAAAAGATTTCCGAGATCAAGGAGCAGAACAAACAGGCACTTGCCACATGGCTTGAACGCAAACAGGGTGTAAAGATAAACACAGATGCCATGTTCACCATCCAGTCCAAGCGGCTTCATGAGTACAAGCGCCAGCAGTTAAATCTTCTGTTCCTGATCCATCAGTATCTGGAGATCAAAGCCGGCCATATACCAAGCGTTCCACTGGTCAGCATCTTCGGTGCCAAGGCAGCTCCTGCGTACATTATCGCCAAAGACATCATCCACGGACTGCTCACACTTTCTCAGGTGATCGAGAATGACCCGGAAGTTTCCAAATGGATGCAGCTTGTCTTTGTAGAAAACTACAATGTTTCTGCTGCTGAAATGATGATCCCGGCATGTGATCTCTCCGAGCAGATCAGTCTTGCTTCCAAAGAGGCATCCGGAACCGGAAACATGAAGTTCATGCTGAACGGTGCCCTGACTCTCGGAACTATGGACGGTGCAAATGTAGAAATCTCCGAAGCAGTTGGAAATGACAACATTTATATCTTTGGACAGAGCAGCAAACAGGTCATCCACCGCTATGCAGCAGGCGACTACTGCTCGAGAGACTGGTATGAGGCAGACCCGAATCTTCACCGTGCGATCGACTTCCTTACAGGTAAGGAAATGCTTTCCTTCGGTGATGAAGAACACCTGAAACGTCTCCAGAATGAGCTGATCGGCAAAGACTGGTTCCAGACTCTTCCGGATTTCAACGCCTATGTAGTCCGTAAACAGCAGGCAATAGCTGATTATGCTGCTGACCAGGAGAACTGGAGCCGCAGAACTCTGATCAATATTGCAGAAGCCGGATTCTTCTCTTCTGACAGAACCATCGCAGAATATGACAACGACATCTGGCATCTCGGAAAATAATTTTCGAAAAATAAGTTATTGAAAAACAGAGAGGAAATCTTTACACTTCCTCTCTGTTTTTTATTTTCCCGAGTTGGATTTTCGAATCTGCTGTGTCAATTCCTCCCCGCCTTCTTCGTACCACGTTTCTACAAACTCGTCAAAATAGCTGACTGGCTTCACACCCATAATGATCTGGATGAAGCTGTTTTTTTCAAGCTGCAGAAGAGATTTTGGAACTTCTCCGTCGCTGTCATCCAGGTATTTGCTCTTTACCGACCGGTAATTTCCATCCAGCAGTCTTCCTACTGCCACAAGCCTGGATTCATATGCTGCCCAGTCTTCTGCTATCTCCGATTCTCCATGGATATATTTTTCTGCCGCATCATAGTATGATTTTGCAATCTCGCTGAGAGTACTTTCCTGACGCTGTCCACTCATCACAGCCAGTATATCCTTTGTAATCTGGAAAGTCGCCTCATTATAATCAACGTTTATGACCAGCGGCCTGGCTGTCGGATCTACATTCAGTGCAAAATATTCATTTACCTCATCTGCATCCTCGGCGGTATATCTGCTGTAATCAAACAGAACGCTTATGATCTTCATTACGATTTCCGGATGTTCATACCCCTTACGCACAACCACATACTTGCTGTCACTAAAAGAGGCATACACATTCTTCCAGTCCACTTTCTGCAGATAATACGGCATCCATTCGGCGTCTTTATCTGTCTCATAAATATCCATCAACGGATTGTTCGGCGTCCACCAGAGTCCAAAAAACGCTCCGCATTTGCCGCTCACCACCAGATCTCTCAGATTATTCTGTGCCCTGAGTGCAAAATTCTGATCCAGCACCCCGCGTTCATACAATTCATGCAGATAACTCAAAGCATTTCTGGTCTCTTCTGTCACAGATCCATAGACGATCTCTCCATTCTGGTTGATCCATTTGTGGGGGCTTGACCCAAATTTGTCAAAAACAGGATCAACGGAATAGCTGGAACTGGTACTTCCCACCAGGTCTGTATCACAGACAAGGCCGACAGGCTCCTCTCCTTCTGCTGTTCCCATCCGGTTCTGTACAAATGCCTCCACGATATCAAAGGCATCCTCCAGGGTCTTTGGCTCTTCAAGCCCCAGCTCGTCTATCCAGTCTTTGCGAAGCCACATCAGACGCGGTCCATGATCTGTGACCGTCTCCGGGATAGCCATCAGCTTTCCATCAAATTTCACAGACTCCAGAAGACCGCTTCCATAGCTTTCGAACATTTCTTTGATCCGTTTCGAGGTACAGTTCTGATACACCTCCGTCAGATCCTCAACCAGATCATTTTCCACCAGTTCTTTGAGCATCCCCCTGTCCGAGATCACCAGGACATCCGGCAGAGTCTGATCCTTTATCAGAATATTGATAAACTCATCATAACGGTCTTCACTCTCCATATATATATTCTCATTCTGAATGTTCAGGATCTTTTTGAGATAGCGGGTATAGGCATTATCTTCATAGGTATTTCCATCCGGAAGATTGGAATTATTGGTGCCGCTCATCTGCCCCAGCGTATAAGTCACAAGTTCCGGATACGCTCCATAAGGACTCTGTGCAGCACTTTCCCAGCTGCCGGTTCTCACATTTTCTTCTGCCGTTGAACTTTTCTGTTCTGACGCCGTTTTCTGCGCCGGCTGATTACTTATGCCGCATCCGGACAGACTTATTATACATCCTAAAATCACCGGCAGCTTCCATTTACTCTTCATAGTTTCTGATCTCCTTCGGGAATCTCATGATAACGGTCGTACCCTCTCCCGGTGCACTATGGATCTGTATTCCATAGGATTCTCCGTAAAGAAGCCGGATACGGTCATTGACATTCTTAAGACCATATCCTTTCGCCTGGTAGGTGACAAGAGTTTCTGCCTTCTCTTGTTCCATCCCTGTTCCATTATCACGGACAATGATCTCCACATCATCTCCCTGCCCTTTGAACGAAAGAAAAAGCTTTTTGTCTCCTTCTTCCTTCTCGTCGATTCCATGCTCGATCGCATTTTCCACGACAGGCTGAAGGAGAAGCTTCGGCATCTTTTCGTTCTTGATATCCGGATCTGTTTCCCATTCTACTGTAAAGTTATGATCATGCATTGTCAACTGGATTTCCAGATACGCTTCCATATTTCGGATACAGGTCTCGACGGTGACCATGTCTTCCCCCTTACTCAGGGCAGTTCTGTAAAAGGTCGAGAGTGCAAGGGTCACTTTACTGATCTCCATCTGCCCGCTCCGGATCGCCATCCAGTTCATCATGGAAAGGGTGTTATAGAGAAAATGCGGGTTGATCTGCGCCTGCAGTGCTTTCAGCTCATATTCTTTCAATGCAATCTTATTGACATATACTTCATCAATCAGACGGTTAATCTCATCCATCATCCTTCGGAAGCTGTTGATCAGAATACCAACCTCGTCTTCCGAATCACTGCTGACTGTAACCTCCCTGCTTCCATGGTTCACCTTATCCATGTTTCTGGTAAGTTCTTCAATCTTTCTTGTAAAAATCCTGGAAAAAGACAGCCCCAGAACCAGCGTGATCAGACAGCAGGCCGCCATCAGCGGAATTTCTTCCAGCAGCAGTCTCCGGACAGAACCTGAAATTGCCCGCTGACTTTTGTAGAGATAAAAACCCCAGTTATTTTCTTTACTTTCTGCCATTGTGTAAGCACATTCCTGATTGATCTTTTCAAGAGCAGTGTCCCTGTCATCCGATTTTTTCAGTTCAATGTCTTCAAGCTCACTTTTGTTGTATAGAATTCTACCATCCTCATCTGTGACCATTCCTCCGTTTTCCTCTGTGAGAATATTTGTCAGCGGCTGAAAGATCTTATCGTAATCCAGCGCAATACAGATTGCCGCGTCCAGAGCCTGATCATCGTAGATCATACGGACTGCCGCCACCTCTTTGCTCTCAAGATTCACCAGCCACTGTATCCTTACATCATCCTGAAGTTCACTGCTCCACCATTCTTCTTTCATTTTGGCAAGTGGAACCAGTGTATATTCATGCTCTACCTGAATACTCCGTGCAAACAGCTGGATCCTGTTAATGGCATCATGATAAGATTTCGGTACTGACAGAAGAGGGTCTGCGATTTCATTGTATTTCTCATAGGCAGTATAATTGTCAATATTTTTTTCCTTGATGATCTCCTCAATATCCGGCGAATAAGTAAGATAATTCAAAAGACTGCTGTAAACGGCAGTCTGACTGTCAATACTCTCCTTCGTCTGGTCGATGATCGACTGCATATCCTCCAGATCACTGCTTCGGACCATCGTACTCTGTCTGCTGTGGGCATAAAGGGCAAGAACTGTCATCGGCACCAAGGCAGTCACGACCAGAAGAATCGTCAGCTTGTGCCGGTATTTCATGTTTTTGATCCATTTACGAAGTCTGTTCATCCTCTCCTGTTCCTTTCCGGTAAGATTCCGGGCTGCTTCCATAATATTCCCGGAAACTCCGGCAGAAATAGGAAACGTTGGCAAATCCTACTTTTTCACTGATCTGTGCTACCTTCATGTTGGTACTGCAGAGAAGTTCTTTGGCTTTTTTCATACGGAAGACACGGATGTAGCGATTGAGATTCATGCCGGTCTCTTTTTTGAAGATAAAGCTTAGGTAGCCGGAAGACAGATATACTTTTTCCGCCAGCATTTCCAGATTCAGGTCTTCTTCATAATGCTGATAGATATAATTCTTGACGGCAGTCACTTCATTCCTTGAACTGTTCATGGAACGCTCCAGAAAAGCCTCGTACTCTTTGATATTGTCCTCTGTCACAGAAAGGATCTCCATAATATTCCTGCAGTTATAGAGGCGTTCGATCTCGTGTTCCAGTTTGTGCTCACCGGAAAACTGGTTTTCCTGAAAAAGCTCCTGGATCACGTTAGAAAATACAAATTTGATATACATCGCAGAATACTGGGTGTTATCATGGTATTTTTCCTTAAGGCATTCAAAATGTCTCCAGAGCTGTTCTATATCCTTGCGGGTGATATCCTCGGAAATCGCCTGCATAAGCTGAGAATCCTGCACTTCTCCGACTGCCATGCCAAGCACTTCATCCTCATTGGTAAACACATGCTTGTCCGGATGATAGAATTTCTCCTCCATCTGCTGTTCCAGCTGCTCCAGAACAGATGGAAGACTTTCACATCCGTCAAACTTCCTGCTCACGGCAAGATAAAACCGCTCCATGTACTCACGTTTCAGGAAATTATAGATATGATTTGCCACAAGCTGATAATCGCAGTACACATCCTGGAACAGAATGAGTGACTGTCTTGCATTCAGGTTCATGTAGAAAAACATCCTGTGGAGTTCTTTCTGCAGTTCCTGTTCCAGATTTTCTTCTGCTGTATCAAAAAGTGCCACATCTGACTCGATCAGGATCGCGCAGTGCCAGCTGTTCCACTTGTCCAGATCAATGAGTTCGCCGGCTTTTTGCAGGATCTCTTTTTTGCCGGAGTAGAGATAGCTCTGGAGAAAATACTGCTGAAGGAAGTTTTTCTCTTTGATCTCGCGGCTTTCTTTTTTTCTTCGTTTGCTGATCTCGCTCTCTGCGCGCTCCAACACTTTGTGGAAATCATCCGGATTTACCGGTTTGAGGATGTATTCGGTCACACCGTAGCGGATCGCCTCCTGCGCAAAGGTGAAGTCGCTGAATATGATGATCTGGAGGTTGGGATTTTCTTCTTTGGCTTTCTTTGAAAGCTCCAGGCCGGTCATGTGCGGCATCTTGATATCTGTCAGAAGAAGCTGGATATCCTCGGAGCGCAGAACCTGTAGCGCCTGTTTGCCGTTGGCCGCTTCAAAGACGGTACGCTCTCCTTCCTCTCTGGAAAGCAGATATTTCAGCCCCTCTCGTTCGATTTTTTCGTCATCTACAATTAAAACGTTTGTCATGCATTCTCCTGTCTGTGTCTTATATTTATCTTTTTCATTATACCACAAAGTCCCCGGAAAGAATATTTCTTCCCGGAGACTGAATTTTCGTTATGTAATTATCAGCCTTTGACTGCGCCGGCTACAACACCTTCGATAATGTGTTTCTGGCATACCAGATAGACAACAATGATCGGAATGATATCGATCATGATACTTGCCATCATCGGTCCCATCTGCACATGTCCGAAGCTTCCGCGGAAATACTGGACTGCCATCGGAATGGTACGGTATTTCTTGATATCCAGTACCAGTGTCGGCAGAAGATAGTCATTCCATACCCACATCAGTTCCAGGATCGCGGTAGAGATAATTGTTGGTTTCAGGATCGGGATCAGAACCTTGAAGTATACCTGAAGAGGAGTACATCCATCGATCAGAGCCGCTTCCTCAATTTCAAGCGGGATACCCTTTACAAATCCTGTAAACATAAAGACCGCCAGACCTGCACCAAATCCAAGATAGATAATACAAATGTTGTATGGATTGTTCAGATGTAAGGTGTCGGCTGTTTTTGCCAGTGTGAACATAACCATCTGGAACGGTACTACCATACTGAATACACAGAGGTAATAGAAAACCTTGGATAATGTTCCGTTTACACGAACAATGTACCAGGCTGCCATAGAGCAGCACAGCATGATCAGAACAACGGACATCACTGAGATCACAAGACTGTACCAGAAGGATTTGAGGAAATCCATCTGTGTAACACTTGCCACAAAGTTTGCAACACCATTCCATGTCTCAGCTGTAGGAAGACTGAATACACCTGAAGTTGTAATCGCAACTTCTTTCTTTAAAGAGTTGACTAAGATCAGTACGATCGGATACATCCAGAGGATGCAGATCAGCGTCAAAATAATTGACGCAACCGGATTTTTTTTCTTATTTTCCATTACTGCTGCACCTCCTTAGATGATGTTGCACGAAGCTGTATCAGTGCGATCGCTACAACCAGCAGGAAGAATACAACTGCTTTTGCCTGGCCGATACCCTTCCACTGAGCGCCGCTTCTTGCATAAAATGTATCATAAATATTCAAAGCCAGTAACTGTGACTGTTTACCCGGATCTCCTCCTGTAAGAGAAAGGTTCTGGTCAAACATCTTGAATCCGTTTGTCAGAGTCAGGAAAGTACAGATTGTAACAGACGGCATGATCATCGGGATCTTGATCTTGAACAGGATCTGTCTGTTTGTCGCACCGTCGATCTGTGCTGCTTCGACCAGATCAGGAGAAACGTTGTTCAGACCTGCTATGTAGATGATCATCATATATCCGATCTGCTGCCACATCAGAAGAATCAGCATACCGATGAATCCGTTTCTTGCAGAAAGTGAAAGCAAAGGCTGTCCCCATTTGGAGAGCAGTCCGTTTAACAGTGTCTGCCAGATATATCCAAGTACGATACCACCGATCAGGTTAGGCATAAAGAATACGGTACGGAATGCATTGGTTCCTCTGTATCCCTTGGTGAGTACCAGTGCGATGGAAAATGCCAGCACATTGATCAGAATACTGGAAACAAAAGCAAACACAACAGTCAGCCAGAATGAATGACTGAAGGTGTTATCCAGTAAGATCTTGGAATAGTTCGAAAATCCGACAAAGGTTACATCATTTACGGTTGTAAATTTACAAAATGAAAGATAAATGCCCCAGATAAAAGGCCAAAGGAAACCGATAACAAATGCCGCAAAAGTCGGCAGTACAAAAATCGGCCACCATTTTTTGATCGTTCTTCCTACCATTATAATTCTCCTCTTTCCCTCTCATAGAACCCACAGGAGGAGGCAAGAACCTCGCCTCCTCTTGATGATTGATCACATATTATTTTGATTACTCGGAGAGAGCTTTCTCTGTAGCCCATCCGTCAACGAATGCACTTACAACATCATCCCATGAACCTGTGCCTGCTGCATATGCGGTAAGAGCTGTTCCAAGTCCGTTTTTCCACTCTTCAGACGGCATTGTTGTGAAGTTCCATGAAACAGGTGTTTTTCCAGCTTCTGTGTATTCAGCATCCTGTTTTACAAATACGTTTGTAGACTCCTGTGCTGTTTTGAAAGGAAGTGTGAATCCCATATCGTTTGCCATGGATTTTGTTCCTGTTTCAGATGTTACACACCAGTTCATGAAGTCCAGAGTTGCCTGAACGTCTTCATCAGATGCATTCTTGTTTACACACCAGTAGTTCTCTGTACCTGTTGCAAGTCCCTCGTTCTCATCATCTACACCAAAGTAGATCGGGATCATTGCAAGCTCGTCATCTCCGTATGTCTTGGACAGTTCTGCATATTCCCAGGTACCATTCTGATAGAATACTGCTTCGCCGTTTACAAATTCGTTTCTGGAGTCATCTGCTGTTTTTGCAGAGAGTTCAGCTCCGTCACAGGTAGAATCTGTGATGTACAGGTCAAACAGGTTCTTGTAGTTGTCAAGATATGTTCCTTTGATTGCCTCTGTATCATCGATTCCGTCTTCTTTGTACTCATAGTAGATCGGAAGGTTTGCAAGATGTGTTTTGAATCTCCAGTCAGAGGATCCGTCCATACCTGCAGATGTGAAAGCACCTTTGATTCCAAGCTCGTCCTTTCTTGCCTGAATATCATCTGCTACTTTCTTCAGATCATCGTAGCTCTTGATATCATCCAGAGAATATCCTGCTTTTTCAAGTAAGGTTTTGTTTGTGATCAGGCCATAGGATTCGATTACATATGCGATACCATCTACAGCATCTCCGTCTTTGAGCTCGTAAGTATCAGAGGTAAGTCCTTTTGTGATCTCTGCATCTGTCAGATCATAGCAGTAATCTTTCCAGTTCTTAAGTCCAACCGGTCCGTTTACCTGGAACAGTGTCGGAGCATCGCTCTTTGCCATTTCAGACTGAAGTGTTGTCTCATACTGTCCGGATGCTGCTGTTACAACTGTTACTTCTGTTCCTGTTTCTTCAGTGTAAGCTTTTGCCAGGTTCTGCCAAGCTTCATCTGCTTCTGGTTTGAAGTTCAGATAGTAAACCTTTCCACCGTCTGCTGCCATAACCGGTACGGACGGGATCATGGTTGCTGCTGTTAATGCTGCCATTGCCATTGCTGTGAGTTTTTTCATTTTCATAGTACTTGTCTCTCCTTTTTTTGTAGATTTTGTTCTCTTTCAACCTGTCTTTATTATAGATTTGTTAGTATTTTTATACTATGATAAAAAATCAAGAAATATGTTGTTTTTTCAAGATATAAAAATATAAAAAAATTGATGTACATTTTACAATTCATGCACATCAACTTCATCTTTTTGTTGAATTTCATTCAACACCCATCTTCCGTCTTCACGTATAAATGTCCAGTATTCATAATGATATGTTCCACCGGAACTTCCGCCGCCGGCCCTCGCATAACATGTAATTGAAAAGCACAGACAGCAGATACATGCGAGCAGTATACAACAGATTCGTCTATGTCTCGTCATCTTTTTATTCGCTCTTATTTTTCTTTCGTTTACGGGAGATCAGACCAAGAAGGTTCTCATCTTTGGTATCGGAAAGATCATCATCGGTTACGGTTGGCTTGGATACTACGTACGCTCCTCTGGCGGCCGGCGGATCATTCTCCTGCTCAGTCATCTCTTCTGTCGACTCGTTCAACGGAACCTCTTCTTCTCTCACCTGCACAACATCGAGGGATTCTTCCATCTCGGAAACTTCCCTATCATAAGCATTGCTGTCGAAAGGTTCTTTATCAGAAGTTTCTTCCTCACTGTCAGATAAATCGTCTGCTGGCTCTGCCTTCCTGCGTGAGTTCCACGGTGCGTATTCCGGTACGACCGGTTCTTCTGGCTGTGCAGAACTTTCTGCATCATCAGATATGATCTCGCTGTCTGCATCGACTGCTTCTGCTTCCTGTTTGAGTTCTTTCAGACCGCGACGGAGGAGGATCAGGTAGATGAGGTCTACCACTCCGTTACAGAGGAAGATCCATCCTGCAAAGATTACCGTGTATTTTACCATTGTGAACGGATTGAGTACAAGGAAAACACCGAGCCCGATGAAGATCAGGCTTCCGATCAGAAGGATCTTCCAGAATCCGCTTCCGTTTTTCTTAAGTTTCAGGCTTCCTTTGAGGCTCCAGATGCTGTCTACCAGGATAAAGGTTCCAAGCAGGATCGGCAGAAGCTTAACTACGATCTGAGGATTCATGAAGAGGAAAATTCCGATAACCATCAGAACACCGCCGGAAAAAAGATCCAGAATCGTGGAATTCAGTTTCTCCAGAATATAGATCAGGATATGATAAAATCCTACAAGAATCAGCAGAATTCCAAATATAAATTTACAGATTACATTGATCGTGTTCACAGGCATAAACGCCAGGCACGCTCCCAGGGCGATATATATGATCGAGGTTACAATCTGCCCTTTCAAAAAGTTATTGATTTTTTCCCACATGAGACTTTCCATGCTCCTTTCATCCCGATAATAAGACTTCTACAGACAGTATACCGTTTTTTGAAAGACTCGTCTATAGACATCTCTGGATGAATGTCCATTTTATAATGGCAAACCTGCAGCGGACAGTCAGACAAAAACAGACCGGAGTCTGTGGAAGGCTCCGGTCTGAATGCTGCATATATTATTTTACGGTTACTTTGATCACATAGGATTTCTTTCCTGATCTTACTGTGATCTTTGCGGTTCCTTTCTTTTTGGCTGTGATAATGCCAGTGGAAGAAACTGCTGCAATGTTTTTATTTGATGTTGCATAGGTTACTTTGTCTGTGGAGGTCAGCGGGCTGATCACTGGTTTCAGTGTTGTCTTCTGGCCTTTTTTGAGAGTCATGGAGGATTTCAGACCACTGATTTTTGTGGTTGTGACTTTATCGGACTGAACTTTGACATTCAGGGTTGCTCTCTTTCCACTCTTTAAAGTTACGATGATCTTCGCACTTCCATTACGGTTCTGTGCTCTGATCAGACCGTTTCTGTCTACAGTCACGATCTTTGTATTAGTGGAAGCCCAGGATTTGACAGAGTCTCCGTTTGCCATACTTACTCTGACCATTCTGGTTGCCTGTTTTCTCTGCAGAGTGATAGCGGTTGTATTCAGTTTAATGGTTGCCTTGAGTTTGCTTCCATGGTATCTGGTCTGTGTGTGTTTGCAGTATACGCAGTATCCGACCTGTTTCTCCGGCTGGAATACCGTTGCTTTTGAAACAGTCTTCCATACATATTTCGGTTTATGTTTCAGTTTCGGAATTGTTTCTGTCTTTGTCGCACCGCAGACTGTACAGGTATAAGTCTTCACACCTGTTGCTGTATAAGTTGCTTTCTTTGTCACTACACCTTTGTCATAGGTATGTTTATTTGTCTTTGCGATCTCTTCTGTCTTTGTTGTTCCGCAGACTGTACAGGTGTAAGTCTTTTCTCCTGCTTCTGCGCAGGTTGGCTCTTTTGTTACTTTTCCTTCATCGAAGACATGTTCTTTTGCTTCAAACTGGGCAAGTGGAGCAACAAAATATGTGTATGGTGTTTTTGTTACTGTGAGCTGGTAGTTTCCGGCTTTGTCTGCTTTGATGGAAGCTACCCCATCTGCGTCTGTTACAAATTCTGCTGTCTCATTTGTATCAAGATTTTTCAGTTCCACAGTACAGCCTGCTTCTGCAGACGCACCTGCTGACATCATATTTCTTCCATAGAGTACTGCCTGGAATTCTTTTCCGGCACAGATTTCGGTCGGAACATCCTTAAAGTACATGAACTCGTCGCTCCAGCTTGTTGTGTCTGCAAGCAGATAAATGCTGAATTCATCACCTGAATGCAGTACGGTTGTATTTGCGACAGTTCCCATACCTGTTTCATCTACCGGATATTCGTTATTTACATAATAGCCGACATTTCCTGTTGTATCTTCAAAAACGGTATTGATCCATCCGTTTGTTCCCACGTTGAGATATCTGGACGAATCTGCATCAAATGCTTCTCCATACATTGCTTTGTGCAGTGTATATAACGCATCTACTACAGTTACCTGATTCTTCATTGCTTCTGGTTTTTCGTATCCATAAGCAGCTGCGTCTTTTGCTGTGACAGTAAGATCCCGAAGGCTTGCTGGCTGGTTTGCCATATTGACTCTGATCTTAACCTCGGCAACGGCTGTATTTTGTGCATCTTTTGCTGTATCAACAGCTTTCTGAAGTGCCTGTGTAGCATCACTCAGTTCCTCTTCTGTTACATTTTCTTTGTTCAGAACTGCTGTTGCTGTGTCAATAGCTTCCTTAAGTGTGGCCTTTGTTCCTTCCGGATACTGACCTGCTTCGGTTCCCTCTGTCATTCCATCCAGAAGTGTCTGTGCCTCACTGATCAGTTTCTGAAGACCTTCTGCTGCGGATTTGGTACCTTTGATGGTAACGGTTACAGAAACCGGCTGTTTGTAAAGTTTCTGAAGGACTGCATTATCCGGATGTTTTGCAGCAGCTTCTCTGTAAAGTTCACTGCTGAGTACAGAAGAAATCGTAATCTGTGTGTCGGTTTCTCTTCTTGTTACAACAAGGTTCTCATGGCCTACTACGGCATTGTTGGAAGATTTGAATTTGTTGTATCCTGCACCTTCCATTTCCCATGGATCTGTAAACTGATCGTCCGGAATAATACCCTTGCCGGTCTTGTCATCAAAATTATAGATCCATTTCGGATTTCCGTCTTCTCCAAGAATCATTTCCTGGAATGGATGTAGATTTCCTGTGATGGAATCTTTGTCTGCATACTGTCCGTCATTGATTCCGTCAAAATAATGAGCCTTTGCCAGTTCCATCAGATTTAACTGATCCTGAACTTCTGCCTCTGTGATTGCTTTGACTGTAACCGGAATCTTCTTGATCGCAGTTACTCCATCGCGGGTAAAGGTCAAGATCAGATTTGCATTAATATCATCATTTGAAGCAAAACGATCTACAGCAGCTCTGTAACCATTGACTGTAATGGCAGCATTATCTGATGTTACTTTAATTTCATTCCTGTCGAATACATATTCGCCAGCTTCATCTTTAATCCTTGTATATATTGGAAGTTGAAGATCTGAGGTACAGTTTTTAAGATCCACTGCCCCTTTTGTGTTAAAATCAGTAATCCTGTCTTCTGTATAATATTTGTCAAGAATTGCCTGAAGTTCTTTTTCGGTAGGTTTGGATATGCCGGTTCCTTTGACGGTTACTTTGAACTCTTTTGTCAGAGTTGCAAAATCAGATACTTTTTCTACATATCCGTTCAACAGTCTGTCATTTGCATTAAAGGTAGCTGTCAGGGTCACTTCTTTATCTTCCTGCTGCGGAGTAACCACACCTTCTTTTGCATCAATCAGAGAACCCCAGCCGGTGTCTTTGAAGCTGATTACGCTTTTATCAGAGGATGTCCATGTAATCTTGGACCATGCAGTGTTTACACTGCTGCTCATGCACTGTGGAAGTGTCAGATTTGAAGTTACTTCTGCCGCATCTGTATTGGAACCTTTGATCTTGTCCCAGGTAAGATTCTCCTGATCTGCTGCCATCTGTGTATTAAAGTAGTCACGATCCCAGCCGATGGTTGCTCTGCTCTCAGCTGTTTCTGCCTTTGCACCATTCTTCTCGAATACAAAAACAAGGTTTATATTTTTGGAATTGACTGCTGTAAATGAATTCGGTGCCTGTGCATAGTAATGAATAGTTCCATCTGTTGCAACGGTGTCTGGGTCATCACTGGATTTGACAGAAACCGTCACACCTGTTGTATCCATGCCAAGTGCCTCGATTTTGGTCTTAACAAGATCACAGATATTCTTGCAGGATGCAAAATCCGGACGGAGTGTTCCCACTTCTTTGTCAAACTTCTCTTTGATGGCATTTACGGTTTCTACATCTGCCGGGTCAATGCTTGATACCATTTTGACATCAATGGATACATTCTCGTCATCACCGGATGGTATATAAGTAGCTGTTGCATCTTTGTAGTCCGAAGCTTTGACAGTATAGGTGTAGGTCACACCTTTTTTCATGGTGTAGCTTCCATCTTCGTTTGCTTTCAGCTCAATTGTTTCTGTTTCGTCCTCATCCCACGGATCTTCCTCTTCATAGGTTACCTTGATGGATGCATTCTCGATGGCTTTGCCGTCATTGTCTACCGGATTGAATTTTACATTATAATCTGTAATATTTTTTTCCAGCTGAATATCAATGGTCTGGTCCCCGGACGGTGTGAAGGAGCTGCTTGCAGTTTTGTAATTTGGTGCTTCTACGGTATAGTTGTAGGAAGTTCCATCTATGAGATTGTAGCTTCCGTCTGATTCCGGATTTACCGTACTATAGTATCCTTTTTTGACACTCACTTTGGCACCATTGACCGGATTGCCGGATTTGTCGGTCACATTAAATCTGATGTTTCTTGTAACGATTTTCTTCAGTGTAACGGTTTTTACTGTATTTACCTCTGTTGGATTGAAGGTAAAATAGCTTTCTGTGTAGTCGTTGTATCCGTCTTTCTTGACAGTCAGGCTGTATCCTGCACCCTTCTCCATGTCATAGGAGCCGTCAGCTTTCGGAGCAACTGCATTCCAGTTTTTCTCCAGTGTTACGATTGCATCCGGAATCAGATTACCTTCCTCATCGACTACATTTATACGCATAGTATAGTTCGGTTCTGCTGCTTCTATGATAATGGTAAATTCCTGTGTTGCAAGAGCAGCGGTAGCGGCCTGTGCTTCATCGTTGATCACATCGGTCGATGTATCAGCGGAAAACAGTCGCAGCGTTGCTTGGAAGCTCTGTGCTCCCTGCTCTGCTGTTGGCCGGTTAATACTCAGACTTCCAAGATTGGCAGGTTTTTTTGTTCCGATATTCACCCATGGACAGTCACTGTTAATATACCATCCCACTCTGTAATTTGAAGAAGAGCTCTCTGTTTTAAAACGCAGGCTACTAATTTTACTACCACTAGTCGGTATTTTAAGTCCCACTGAATAAGAAAGGCCATCCTGGCTTTTAACAACACCGGCGCCACCACTTGTGATAATCTTATTATTATCTACATAATTGTTTTTAAGATACTCATCTGCTGCAACTTTCGCATCATCAACGGCATCTCCCACTGCCTCTGCGCCATCGCTGAATAAAGCATCCTCCGCATCTGCTGAGAAGTCCGCATTCTCCTCATTAACAGTTACTGCTTCCTCAGAAGGTTCTTCTGCCTGGAAGTCCTCTGTCTGCGCTTCTGCACTGCCGGTATCCTCTTCAACAGAAATATCTGCACTGTCCTCCTGTGCTTCTGCTGTTTCTGCTTCTCCATCAGAGAATTCGATATCGGCAGCAAAGGTATTCGCCGATACCGCTGTTACTGCCATCATCGCTGCCATGGAGATGGCCGACAATCTCTTTAAAAGTTCTTTTTTCTTCACTTTGCTCCTCCTTTTGTGAATTATTTTTGGCAACAAAAAACAGAGTCTCATAATATAGATGAGTCTCTGTCCTATACAACGCGCTGGTAATGCCGACTTAAAATATCTCCGCGTCAATATCTCACACAGCAAAAACAGTTCCGGAATCGCACCGGATTTCCACAAACTGACCGTCTCCGGTCAGACCACGCCTGGTTATGTCGTTGAGCCTATTATAGCATTTCTGTCTGAAAGCGTCAATTTTTTCTATATTAATTCTTGCTTTTTTCGAAAAAAGGGGCGAGACTTTCATGCATTTTCGTTTTATTTATTACGTTTTTCTGTATCTGACCGGGGGAGTTTTGGCGAATCAGGTACAATATCGAAAGGTTCTGTCGGTCAGGATCCTTGCGAAGATGAGTCCCAGGGGGAGAGCCGCTATGATCAGAATCGCGGCGGCGAACCAGGAAGCGGCTGTGGCAAGTGACATTATCCCAAGATTATAAAAGCCTCTGTAGAGATACAGCCCCGGTACCATGATAACAATCGAGGGAACCGTCAGGGAGATTCGCGGATAACCCACTTTGTTTTTTATCATGGATGCCAGAAGGCCGGCTGTCAGCGCACCGATGAATGCGGCAGCGGCAGGCGGCATTCCTGCCAGATCTGCAAGTTCCAGACGGAGCGTATTGGCAGCCGCTCCGATCACTCCTGCTGATGCTGCCAGCCGGACCGGACTGTTGAACATGATCGAGAAACCGAACACTCCACAGAAACTGGTTACAAGCCTGCATAAGATCCACATCTCTGCCGGCAGGGAGAATTTAATAAACTCAACCGGCTTCAGATGCAGAAGCAGTGCCATGATCCATGCGGACATTGCTGCAACCAGAATAATGATCAGCGCATACATCAGTCTCTCGGTTCCGGAGCGCATATCCAGCTTGGCAAGGTCAATTCCGCTTGTGATAAACGGAAATCCCGGAATAATAAACAGCATGGCACAAATGTATCCCGCCTCATGCTGAATGGAAATACTGAACAATATCTCACCGATCTTCAGAAATCCGGCATAGACCAGACAGGCCATGGAGACAGAAGAAACGATGCAGAGAAACAGAGTAAAATGATGCTTTGTCAGTTTGCATCTCAGGAAATTCCCGATCCCGGCTCCTGCAAAAGCGCAGAACATCTCAATCGGACCGCCACCCAGCAGGAACGTAAATCCACAGCATGCAAGTGCCGCCGCAAATCCAAGTGTGACCGGTGAATACAGTCCGTGTATTCTTTCGATATCATCCAGAAGAGAATGCAGTTTCTCTCCAGACATGTCTTTTCCCTCGATTTCAAATTCCCGGATAAAATGCTCCAGCCGGTTCAGCTTGGAAGTGTTTACTCCGGTATTGGTAAGACACAGTGACTGTGTAAAGCCGTTTTCGCCGTCAAAACAGGTGTACTCGATCGACATCAGGCCGATATCTGCCGTACAGGTGATCCCCATGGTTTCTGCCAGCGTATTCATGGAGCTTCTGACTCTCCATGCGCCGGTTCCGCATGACAGAAGCATGATTCCCACACGGCCGATGATGGATGCTTTTTCTGTAAGACTCGCCTCTGTTACCGGAACATCTGCCCCGTTTTCATCTGTGTATTCATGCCAGGCGATATCCATATGATTTTTTCTGATGATCTGCTGCATCGTTTTCACTTCCCCGCCTGTCTGTTTATTTCAACCAGAATGTGTTCCCGGCATCCCAATCCGATACCGTTTGCAATCTCGATATTTTTTTCCATTTTTCTCTCAAAATGATGAAACGGGAGAAAAATTCCCAACGTGGCTGTATTTTTTTCTCTGCCTTCCTCATCTCTGACTCCATAGTACATCAGAGCACGCGGCAGTTCCTCCTGAAGACGCATCAGGAAATCCCACACAACTGCATAGATTCTGTCCTCGTTGATATCCAGCTTTACGGACTCCGGAAAACGAAACATCAGTAGAATTCCTGTGTGTTTTGAAATCTTTTCGGTTACGATTTCACCACTGTCTGTATAACTGTGATTTTCCCGGAATCCATCTGCCATATACATCTGATAATCCGGTATTTCATCCTGCTCTTCATAAAGTTTGTGGAACATTTTGTATTTTTTCTCGTAAAGATGATTTTTGAATTCATTCAGAAGATTTCCTTTATCATCTGTGAGAAGAACCGGATTCTCCACACCTTTGTCATTGAACCGTATCGGAATCAGAAAAGAATTCCTCAGAAGGTCAAAAACGCTGTTGTTACAGACTGCCATGAGAAAAGCGGAAAGATCCTTATTCTCATAGGCATTGAACAAAGCCGCCGCAAAAACCGTTCCCGGAATGTCTGTCCCGGCACCTTCGCTTTCTTCTGCGGATGGTATCGCCTCAAAGAAGGTGTTTTTTAACCGCTCGCAGGCATTTGGGTTTGTAAGAATTCTGTCAAAAATCTGCTCTGCTTTTTCTTCTCTTGGAAATATGGTACTCATAATACCGCCCCTTTCGAGCATTATTATAGAACCGCAGAAATCAAATGTAAATTTCATCTCTTCTATATTTAATATAACCTTCTGGGCAGATCAAAACACATCCTATTGCGATCGCCTTTATGATTTTGAACTGATCCATTCCTGTATTACAGCTTCGTCAGTCTGAAGTGCTTCTGCAATCTTCTCCAGTGGAAATTTCATTTTATTCAACGCCATAGCTGTTTCTTTTGCTTTTTGCAATTCCCCCTCTTTCAATCCGGCTTCGTATTCTGCCTTTCGCAGTTTTCGTTCTTCCTCTTCTTTGTCGTATTCGAATATACTCATTGCGATCACCTCCGATTTGTTTTTTCGAAGGAATTCTGCAAGGATTCCGTTCTGGATACAGTCGTTGACTGCCTGTTCTACGGCTGTGTCCAGGTCGGTGCTTCCTGCGTATTCCCGCACTTTTGCTACATATTGGGCATATTCTCTCAGGATCTGGCACTGCTCCAGTAACTGGCTGTTGTGGCCTTCGTTGATATTCAGGGTAATCACCTTTAATTCCAGGTTCGGCTCACCGGTCAGGTTTTCGTAGGATTCTGACAGGTAACTGACCCAGCTGTCTTCTTCTCTTTCGGTTCCGTTGTAGAATACAAGGAAGTTCGGTGCCGGGATCTTCTGGATGCTGGATGAATACAGGGATCTGTGGTCTACGAGCTTCTGGTATTCCCCTGCTATGTAAAAGAGATCCCTCAGCGGCATATTTGGGTTGTAGGTTGACTGGTGTTCATACAGAAACAGTCCCGTGTCCACAATAAATGCCAGATCATTCTTCATTCCCATATAGACTGCATTTTCCAGCGTCACGATCTCCAGTGCGTCCGGGTCTTCGTAGCTGCTTCCGTTTACTGCATTGTAAAGGGAAAGCAGATTTTTGCGATCAGAGAACAGCATTCGGAAAAGTTTCAGAACGTGATGTACTGTCTTTCTTTTCACTTCGAACCCCTGCTTTTTTTGTTTTGACTGGAATTTAAAAGCATGGATTTCTGAAATGATTTTAGAAAAAAATAATTAGACGGCAAAAATGCCCTGAACTTCTAAGAAATATGCTTTGTTTTATACTAGCATTCTTTCTCTTTTGGTTCAAGGCATTTTGAGGTTATTTTATAATTTTAAGTATCTGTTTATTTGCCGGTCACAATTTTATTTAACAGTTACTTTGATCACATAAGATTTCTTTCCGGATCTTACTGTGATCCTTGCGGTTCCTTTCTTTCTGGCATTGATCACACCTCTGGAAGAAACGACTGCCACGTTTTTGTTTGAAGAACTATAGGTGATCTTCTCCTGGGAAGTGAGTGGTGTCAGAACCGGTTTCAGGGTCAGCTTCGCTCCTCGTTTCATGGTCTGGGAAGAGCGAAGACCTGTGATCTTTTCGGTTCTGACTATGGACTTCTGCACTGTGACATTGATGTACGCTTTTTTGCCGCTTCTGAGTGTCACTGTGATTCTGGTCCTGCCTGCACGTTTTCCGGTGATCCTGCCTCTGGAATCTACCGTTGCAATATTCCGGTTGGAGGAAGTCCAGGAACGGATGGAATCTCCTCTCGCAAGCCCGCTGACTTTTACCAGGGCTGTCGTCTGTTTTACCCGTAATTTAATATTCGTAGTATTGAGCCGGATTGTCGGGGTCAGCTTCCTTCCGACGGTTCTGGTCTGAACAGTTCCCTTTGTTCCCTTTCGCTGCTGTTTCTCCGGTGCAAATACCGTTGCTTTTGATACGGTTTTCCATGCCCCGAATTTCTCCGGCACAGGGGTCGGCTTTGGTGTCGCCGTTGGTGTGGGAGTTACCGTCGGTGTCGGTGTGGAAATCGTCTCTTTTCTCTGAATGGTCAGAGTGTATTCTGTTTTCTTTCCTGTCTTTGCTGTGACAACGATTTTTACCTGCGCTTCTTCTATCGAAGCATCACTGTCAAAGTAAGCATCAAGCCGGACTGCAGAACCACTTCCTGTCACCTTTCCTTTGTATATCACCTTACTGATGCCTTTTCCTGCTTCTATGGTCACTTCTGCAGACGGATCTGCCGGTTCTGCATAGATGCGCAGGAAAGAACTGCCCAGATAGGTGACGCGGTAGCTGGTTTTGTCTGCGCTAAATGCCGGTGTCAGTGCCAGCCATTTCGTACTGTCGGAATAAGTGTTGCTGGTGCTGGCGGTCAGGTTCGCAAGGTTTGTATTTCCCTGGTCTTTTGTCAGATGGAGCGTATAGGTTCTGCTCTTTCCTGCCAGAGTTGCCACGACCGTAACTTCCGCGCTTCCGGAGCTTACATCTGCGGTATATGTATTTCCGGCAGCTTTTCCATTGACCGTCAGGGTGCATCCTTCCGGGGTTTTGAAATTCAGTGTTACTTTTGAAGCATTTTCTGCGGTTCTTATGGTGTACTCTGTTACAGAACGCTGGAAAGCTTTGTCCCAGGTTACTTTTCCATTGTCTGCCTGTGCAGTCACACTGTCCAGATATGCACCGTTTGTCTCGACTGCCATCAGGTAGTTGGAGTCATTTTTGTAGTACAATGTTCCGTCTCTGTCAGCGCAGATCGTGCTGATGCAGTACTGCTGCTGATCACTTCCCGGACGGAACAGTTCTTCTGCTTTTCCGGAGGTCTGTCCCGGCTCGTCTGCCAGCATATAGAGTCCGCCCGGTCTGGCATTGTAGGTAAAATACAGGTAAACACGTCCGTCTGCCTGTCCGTCCCCGTTGAAATCCTGATTCTCGTATGCAGTAGAAAGAAGCGGCGCTGCCTGCGGATATCCCGGAATCGAAACTTCATATGCCAGGGAAAGTCCTGCAGCGGATTCATTCAAAACATCGAAATGATGTCCCGCATCGGCGTCAAACCGGTGGCTTTCCTGTCCGCAGACGCCGACATAAATTCTTCCTTTGTATACTACCGGGGCTGCTGTTGCCATGCCACCGAGGTTGTAACTGTCTGCTCTGCCAAAGGTTCCGTCCGCATTCATCGCCACACGGTAAAGGCAGCCGCCTTTTGTTGTAAAATAGACGTATCCGTTGTTATAAACTACGGTGGAACGGATGTCTCCGTTAAGTCCTGTCAGTTTATCCAGAAGGAGACCTGTATGGGTGTTGACAGAATAGAGGATTGCCGTGCTGGTATAGTTTTTTTCTCCGGAACCATCATCGGAGCCGAATACGAGATAATCGCCGGACGCATAGGAGCCTGCCCAGTAAAAACCGCCTTTGTGGTTATATTTCCAGGTACAGTACTTGGTCTCATCGCCTTTTGACGGATCCTCATCGGTCACGGAAAGGCAGAAATAAGAGCCTGCCGTGGTCTCGGAATTCCAGGTTCCTGTGTAGATATATCCATCTTTGTATGTGATCGGAGAAAGGGTCTGTCCACCCAGCGATTCACTGATCCAGACGGATCTGAGAGTGGAAGCACTGACTGCCTGGATCTGGCCGCCGCCGATCTGGGCGAACAGCATTCCCTCTGCATAGGTAAGCGGATTCAGCGCATAGATCATATTTCCGTTGAGCGGTTCACTGGTTGCTACGATATCTCCTGTATTTTTGTCAAGTTTGTAGATAAACTGTCCGGATGCCACATACAGATAACCTCCCAGGATCAGCGGTGGTGTGACAGATGCCTCCTGGCCGACGCCAATGCGCATCGCCCATTTCTGCACGGTCGAAGATGCATCGGTCGGTGTGGATGTGCCTGTAATTCCGTTATTGTTCTCGCTGTTCCGGAAATTGATCCAGTCATTGTCGGTGATCTCCGGCTGGGTGGCATCCTGTTTCTTAAGTTCTACAGTGATCTCAGCCTGTTCTCCTGCCTTAAAGGTATTTCTCCGGGAAATATAGCCATAACAGGAAACATTCCAGGTATACTCCTGGCCTTTGATCAGGGAAGCAAATGTGCTGGCAGAATCCTGTGACGGTTCCATGCGTTCTCCGTTTTTGTCATAAACGCTGATGACTGCATTCTGCGGTGTCACCTGAAACTTCACAGAATCGCTGAGCTGTTTCTGAACGATAACTTTGTAGCTTCCTGTGGAGGTATAGGTTTTTCCCTGACAGTCCGGATCTGCATAGGTTCCATCCTCTTTCATCTCAAAGGCGATCTCCGTCGAATCTCCGGTCAGAGGGATCTCAATCGGATCTCCGGATGAAATGCTCTTTCCGTTTATGGTGAGACCATACCAGTTTTCCCCGAAAGGTACTGCCTTGATCTTCACCTTGTCCGTTCCGGTCACAGACACTTCGTAATCTCTTGTCACTCCGGAGGTGTCAAAATCTGTGATCAGGTTTTTTGCCATGTCGGTATCGGTCGGCAGGTAGCATCTGATCGAAGAAAGATCCAGTCTTCGAAGCACTACGAGTTTATAAGTTACGCTGTCGCTTTCGGTTCCTGCCTTGATGGTGTAGATGGCTCTTTTTCCATTGCCGGAAGCAAAAATATCCGAAAATGAATATCTCTGTCCGTCTGTGTATGCAGTGGCGGACATCTCTTTTGTTTCCTGTGTTCCTGACAGATTCCATGCGGAGAGTGTCACAGTGGAGCCTTCCGGTGCGTCTTTCGCAAGATCGGCACTGATCCAGAGCGCGGAAGAATTATAGTTGGAACCATATTCTACGGTGTAGACTCTGCCGCCGAATTCTTCGTCCATGTCTTCTCTTCTGTCGAGTTTCAGAGCGTCTTTTACCCCGTTTCCGGTATGGACGTTTAAATCTGTCAGATATTCTTTCTGGTCTTCGGTCTCATCTGTGATCTGTACTTCCGGCACTTCGCTGTCATCGGAAATCAGATCATCGGAGCTGAAGTCATCGGAAGGTACATCCGGATCCGGGGTTTCCGCAGGATCCTGACCGTCCTGTGAACTGAAATCATCCGGCTGTTCCAGATCGACCTCTGCCGGAGCTTCCGGTTCAGACGGTGTTTCCGGCTCTGTCTGGTCTTCTTCCTGTGTTTCTTCTACGGAGATTTCCGAAGAAAAGTCAGCTTCTGCACTGAAATCTGCTCCATAGACCGGCGCGCTTCCTGCCAGAAGTGATGCACACAGAAGACCTGTCAGCCATTTTTTCATGATCGGCTTCATAAAATAAAATCCCTCCTTATCTTTGTTTCTGTCATATCATCGGATCACTCAGTTTCTGTTTTTTGTAATGTCGTCTGGCTCCGGCAAAGAATCCGAGATACAGAATTCCTGCCAGTGCAAATACCAGAAGTGTTCTGGTCAGAAGACGCATGTGCTTCCAGGTGTGGGAGATTTTTCCTGCGGTGCTGGTGGCGCTTCCTGCCTGTTTCCCGCCGGCCGATGAACTGTTTCCCGTGCCGCCTTTCCCTCCGCCCTTTGGCGCAGAAGCTGTGGCTGCGGCTGCTTTTTTTGCTGTTTTGTCTGTTTTTGCGGTTTTGCTCTGTTTGTCTGAACTTCCGGTGTTTTTTGTGCTGTTGTTTTTGGAAGCTGGTTTCTCATGGACAGTCAGTTTCTTTTTGCCGCTCTGCTCTGTGTCCTCTCCGTCCTTCTGCGTTTTGGATCCGGAAGATTTTTCTTTTGCCTGAACCGTTTTGAGCTTGTCCAGCGAGCCCTCTCCATTGTTCTGGCCTCCCGGAAGAACCGCTTCGGATTTGTTGCCGCCGTATCCCGGTCTCTGTGCGACATTTGTACCGTTACCGTTATTCTGTTGGGTCTGCCCCTTTTTCTTAATATCCGGGATCCGGATCACCAGACGGTCACTGACGTTTCCTGCTGTGTCTTTGACTACGATCACCAGGTCTTTCTGACCCTGGGTAAGTCCGGTCAGTGTGATGGTGTTGGTTCCGGCGGAAACTTCCTCGCCTGCCTCTTTGGTATCGGGTGTGGGGATTTTTGCTCCGGCTTCTCCTGCCTGGTAGTAACACATTCCTCTTTCGCTGGTCTTGTATACCACAGAGGCCTTATCTTCGGAAATCCTGCTGGCGCTGACTTTTTTGAGCACCGGAGCTGTTTTGTCCGTCAGGCTCAGGGTAAGATAATAATCTCTGGATGTCCCGTTCTGTGCGGTCACATGAACGCGGAGCTTTGCTTCTTTTTCCTGGGAAGCAAAATAAATCTTCCAGTATGGATCTTTTTCTTTGTCCTGTGTACCTTTGATGGTCTCATCTTTCTGCACGGTCGAGGCTTTGATCCCGCTGAGCGCATAGACCTTTACTGTGGCACCGGAGGCAGATTCCAGCCAGAGGTTCAGGCTCTGCCGTTCTCCGTCGTAGGTGGCGCTGTATCGGTCATGGTCTTTTTTTAATGCCGGATCCAGCTTCAGGATTCCTTTGCCATAGGTGTCTGAGCTGGAAACATACAGATGCTTAAGCTCTGCATCATTACCGGTCAGGGAGATTCTGTACTGTGTTGTCTTTGTATCTGCTGTTATGGTTTCTGTTTTTGTCTCATAGCCGTCTTTTGAAACGGTGATCGTGTACTTCTCTCCTTTGTAAAGCGCATAGATTCCACGGGAGCCTTTGATCTCCTGTCCCAGTTCATTGTGGACGGCAACGGTGGCATCTGCCGGTTCTGTATGAACTGCCGCATGTACCTTTCTGGCTGCTGCCAAAGAAAATTTCACCGCTTCTGTCATTCTGTTGCCGTTCTGATCCTGTACAAGCAGGTAAATTTCGCAGGCGGCATCTGCCGGAACGTTTACAGACTGCTGATTGTCTCCGGTCTCAACCGGACGGGCAGTGCTTTCAAAATCAAATACCGGCTGCTGGCCTTCACGGACTGCCGAAATACAGACCTTGCCTTCCCCGTCTGCCTGATACAGAAGAACCACCTGATTGTCCGCTGTCCGGATGGCTCTGACTCCGGTAAGATGCAGCGCACATTCTTCCTGCGGCGGTGTCTCTGTCGGAGCCGGAGCCTCGGTCGGGGACGGAGCCTCAGTCGGATCCGGACTTTCGGTCGGCTGTGGTGCTTCGGTCGGATCCAGGCTTTCGGTTGGCTGCGGAGCTTCCGTTGGCTGTGGTTCTTCCGTTGGCTGCGGCTCTTCTGTCGGTTCGGGTTCCGGTGTTTCCAGAGGTTCCTGAGTCGGCACCACTTCTTCTGTATTTCCCTGATTTATATCATCGGAAAGTTCAGAAAATTCCGCGACCTGGCTTCCGGAAGGTTCCTCCGCCGCACCTGCCTCACAAACCGGCACAGTTCCTGCCAGAAGCACTGCCGAAAGTGTTCCCATTACAAATCTTTTGTTCATTTACCAGTCCCCCCATGTCTCGCCATTTGTTCCGGCTCCTACATCTGCACCTGAGTACAGAGAGAAACGGATCCGGATCTCATCTCCGTCTGCCGGAAAATATGCCGACATTCCGACGTTCATATATTCTCCGTTGACAAAATACAGCCATCCGGAATCCATTGTAAAGTCAAACTCACCGAGCCAGTTGGCATCGTGTCCTGACAGCTGACAGTTGACCGCTTCAAGATGTGCCATCAGATCATCCGGGATCGCCGCGCCTGCTGTGATCCCGCCACGTCCGATCGCCTTGAGGTAAAAGCCTCCTGTCGCATCTCCGTCATTTCTCCAGTCCAGTCCACTGTTCTGTAACAGTCTCAGTACCACGGAAGAAAGCTGTTCTCCCTGATAAAAGTCAACAGAAGTCGAGGGAAGGATTGTTCCAAGTCCTACGCTTCCGGCCTCAATGCTAATGCTGACGGAGCCTGCCGGTTCCGCACCGCCTTCCTCGCCTTTGTAGATGGTAAACGTCGGCAGTGTGGTACTCCAGCCTTCTGTATCGGTTGCCTTGATATCTATGGTATTCGCATCTTCTTCCAGATCCAGACGGTACGCGAGCACTCCCTGAGAAGGCTCGCCGCTGACCGAAAGTCTCTGTCCGTTGCCATAAACTTCAAGAGAAGCAGAACCAAGGCTGTTTCCATACCAGTCTTTCGCCTGTACATAAAAGGTACGGTAAGCGGCATTGACGGTCTCTCCGTCTGTCAGATCTGTCGCGATCGTCGGATAACGGTCTTCGTCCTCGTCCTCTGACGGCGGCTGCGGAGTCGGGGTGACCGGTACTTCCGCACCTTCCTGGTTCCGGTTGTCATCTCTCTCCGGTTCGCCCTCGTCGGATTCATCGGAATCCTCCTGGTCACCGTCATACTGAATCGTATTTTCCTCTACATCGCTCTGTATGCCGTCATCTCCCGAAGAGGTTTCCGGTGTCTCCGTTACATCTGGTTCCTGCTGGCTCTGTTCATTCTGGTTCTGTTCACTCTCTCCGTCTGTCAGGTCTGCTTCCTCAGTCTCCCCGGCTTCTTCCGTCTCGGAATCTTCCTGCTGTTCTTCTTCATCGAGAAGCTGTGCCTGTTCTCCCTGGGCTTCGTCCCCGTTCTGTGAATTTTCCTGCTGCCCGGCATAAGCATAACCGGTTCCCAGATAGCCTTTGAAGGAGCTTCCGGCACTGATCCCCTGTATCGGATTTTCCTGTATTTCTCTGTGATAGTTTCCAAGTCCGGCAAAAAGAACTCCTGCGAAGATCAAAAGGCAGGCAAGTCCCCAGAGTGCCGGGATGATCCTGGAAAATCTTTTTTTATTTTTTTTACTGTTTCTTTTCATGCTTACCCTTTTAATACAGCCTTTCGATATACTTCATGATCCATTTCTCATACCAGCCTGTCGCTGCCTTAAGTTCTTTCTGCATGGTTCTGATGCAGGCTGCGGTTTCCCGGCGTTCTTCTCCTGATACCGGATGCGGACTGAATGCCGCCCGCTGTCCGATCACGGATATCTTTTGATACGTCTCTCTTGTCTTCTGTGAATAAAGTTTCGGTCCATGGCGGTAGAGAAGTTCTGCATATCCTGCCATGGCACGGACTGCACTTCGGTCGTCTCCGCTCTGGAATCTGCGCTTTCGGATCTGTCCTGCCCGGAATCTTAAGATCCAGACTGTCAGAATAAAGATCAGGCAGAATATGTCAAATACTGACAAAAGCAGGATCAGAAATTTCTCGATCCCGAACAGTGCCAGTCTGAGACTCCAGTGCGTCTGGATATTTTCTTCCATCGGCGGTTCTTCCTCTGTTTCAGGGATTGCTGCCGCCTTTGCGCCCTGAGCTTCCAGACCTGTCTTTAAGTCTGCTTCTTTCATGACGTTGTAATATTCCGGTGTCATTTCGACCGGAACCCAGCCAAGTCCGTCAATGTAGATCTCTGTCCATGCGTGGCCGTTTTTGCCCGGAATCTCTATGGTATCCCCGGATTTTTTGTCTCTGACATCTTCCGGTGTGACAAGATATCCTTCTACATAGCGGGACGGGATTCCATAGTAGCGGAACATCAGTGCCGCCGCAGATGCATAATGAACACTGTGTCCGATCTTTGTGTCTGTCAGAAAATGTTCCACAAAGTCTCCATCCTTCGTATCCGGATCTGAAGCCGTACTGTAGGTCATGTTTTTTTCGAGGTATGCGCGGATCCTTGTAATCGCGGTATAATAATCGGTATGTCCCTGCTCACGGTTTCCTCCGTCTCCCAGTTCTGCCCGGAAAAGAGTTTCCAGAGAAGCCGGGAGGTCTGTGTCCTGACCATATACAAAGGTATTATAGTAGCTTTCCGCATCCCGGTAATCGGTTCCCTCGCCTGATGCAAGGGTCTGGTAAACTCTCGCGCCCAGCGCCGTGAAATTTCCGACCAGGTTTCTGTCGGTCCGGAGTGTATAGGCTCTCTGTCCAAACAGTCCTTTTGCTCCCAGAGTGCTGTCGGTAAGCGGGGTTTCCCCGTCATATCCCTCCGGGATCTCTGCCAGTTCATAAGGTGTATAGAGGTATCTGCTGTCTGCCTTCTGATTCTCAACCGTCAGTGCAGATATCTTCCCTGAAAGCGTATCATCTCCGACCAGATTTCCGCCCTGCGCCAGCTGTGTTTCTGCATAAAATCCACCCTGATGCAGCCAGTAAAAAAGATTTTTCTGTTTATAGGCATCCCCGGTGGAAATACTTTTCCATTCGGAGCCGTTATAGGTGCTTCCCACAAATCCGCGCAGATACAGAGAATCCGGATTTTCCATCGTCACGCGCAGTGCGGTATCGTCCGAAGCCGTCCAGGCTGCACATTCTTTGAGCCTGCCGTTCGGGAGTGAATTAATCTCACCTTTCTTATAGCGCAGATTCTCTATGCCGGTGTGAACTTCTTCTTTTGCCTTTGCCACGATCTCCATGGAAGAATAGTCTGCTTCCGGAAGGATCTGTGCAGCCAGAAGTCCTGCAACCAGCATCACGCCCAGTGCCAGAATGCCGCCCTCCCAGAAAGCCCGGGAGCTTTGCGCCCTCCCATCTGACTTCGTGGAATGTGTCAGCATAAAGTTCAGTTTCAGAAGAAGTCCCAGATAAAAAAGGAAACAGACCTTATGATCCGGTACGCCCTCTGTAAGAAGAAGGAGCGCCGGGTACAGAGCCGCACAGAGCAGGGTAAGTATACACCATCTGTACTTCAGAATGATGAGTCCCAGAACCGCCGCTATTATTCCGGGGACGATCAGAAACATTATCCGGGAGCTGTTTCCCGAGGTAATTGCTGTCGTGTCATACCGGTTCAGGTAGATTCCCGCTCTGCTGCCAAGGATATCTGCCGCGTCATTCCAGTAGAGTGCCGCTCCGTCCAGGATATTTCTGCGGAACAGCAGGAGCAGGAGCACAGCGGCCAGTGCGCTTCCGCACCGGACTGCCAGTCCCGTTTTGGGAATTCTGGCTGTGACAAGTGCCAGCAGAGTGACCACAAAAACACTTAAAAGAACCGGCACTCTGTACACCTGCTCCGAAAAAAGCTCCAGAAACAGGATCAGCCCAAAGCCTGCCACAAGCCAGATCAGCGCAGTCTGCAGAAGGATACCTGACAGTTGTTTTCTGTATTCTCTTTTTGGGTGCTGTCCGGATTCTGTGATCCATATCTCCATGTTATGTGTTCTCCTCCGTTGTCCGGGCTGCCGGTTCCGCAGCCTATGACTGTTACCTGTCCTTTTTGTCTCAGGGTCTCCGCTTCTCTGTCATCCGGATCCCCGGTTATGTAAATATAGTTTGCAAAGCTCTGTGTGCCGGAGTTCTCAAGATAGCCCTGTACAGCCATTCGTTTTTGTCCGCTGCTGCGAAGAAAAAGATACAGGACGTTTTCGTAATCCTCCCGTGTCCGGACTTTCTGTATCCGGAACCTGCCTGTCTGATGGTCGTAGATTCCTGCCTGGCAGGGAATCTTCTTATCTATAAAGTCCAGAAGAACTGAGGCAAAAACTTCTGCCACAGTCTCTGCCCTTCCCGGGTCTTTGTGTTCCTGCCAGCTTTCGGCCAGGATCAGAACGGTATCATCGACCGGGTAGCTTTTTTCCCGGATCATAATGTCATCCAGCTTGCCTGTAAGTTTCCAGTGGATCTGACGGATGGAATCTCCCGGCTGATATTCGCGGATATCGTAGGTCTCGCCCGGATCATCTCCCGGACGGCTGCCGGAATAGCGAAAACTTTCCATATCAAAGCCCTCTCTGGCAAGGAAAGAAAAATCCTGCCTGTGTTCCCCCGGCATCACTACGGTACAGCCGCTCACTTCTGCCACACGTTTCACAGCCGCCACACCAAAGAAATCTCTGCATTTCCACTGTGAAAATCCAAACTCAATACAGCCGCACCAGTTACTCTTCGCCTGAAATCCCACAGTTCCGGTTTCTCTGGTCCCGAGGGAAAACGGAAGCGGGATCTCTCCCTTCTCTCCGGTAAACTGATTCTGCCAGTGCAGTGTACAGCTTCCGGATACCGGCCATATGGAATTGTTCTGCATCTTAAGGTTTCCATTAAAACATTGTGTCCTCTGGGCCGCTCTTGGAAGTTTCAGTTTCCATTCCATCTTTTTTCCGCAGAACAGAGCTGTGACTGCTGAAAAGACAAGAAGAATGCCCGAGATCATAAGAAGTACGGCAAAGATCCAGGAACCGGTATATACGGTAGCTCCTGCCATCAGAACGATCCACAGAAACCACATGATCCTGCTTTTCATCATCCTTCTACCTTCGGCTGCGGTACTTCTGCAAGAATCTCATCAAGGATCTCACGGGCGGATTTTTCCTGATATCTTGCCCTTGAATCCAGGACCATACGGTGAGCTGCCACGTCTTTGAATACCGTCTGTACGTCCTTCGGTATTACATAGTCTCTTGCGCTCATGTAGGCTGCTGCTTTTGCCATGCGGCACAGTGCCAGTGTTCCACGAGGGCTTAAGCCGAGGACGATCATTTCATGTTCTCGGGTCGCTTCCGCGAGTTTTGCTATATAATCCAGGACTTCGTCTGCCACATACACATCCTGCACTTCGCTCTGAAGTTTCAGGACTTCCTCTCTGGTGATGACAGTCCGCGCAAGTTCCAGCGGATTGACTTTCTGACGGTCGCGGAGAAGCTCTACCAGGCTCTGGTGATCCGGGTATCCCATGCTGAGACTGACCATAAAACGGTCAAGCTGGGATTCCGGTAACATCTGAGTACCGGAAGAACCAACCGGGTTCTCTGTCGCAAGAACCACAAACGGCTGCGGCACTTCATGGGTCTCTCCGTCCACGGTCACTCTTCCCTCTTCCATTACTTCCAGAAGTGCAGCCTGCGTCTTGCTGGAAGTACGGTTGATCTCATCTGCAAGAAGGAGGTTGCACATTACCGCACCCGGACGGTACATGAACTGGCCGGTCTGTTTCTCATACATGGTAAATCCGGTGACATCAGACGGAACAACATCCGGTGTAAACTGGATACGGTTAAATTCCATTCCCATCAGGCGGCTCAGGGCAAGCGCTGTCGTTGTCTTTCCGACACCCGGCACGTCTTCCAGAAGAATGTGGCCTCTGGCCAGCACTGCCATGATGATCTTGTCTGTAACTGCTTTTTTTCCTTTGATGATCGTCTCGAGTTCCTTCTGGAGCTGTGTTATTTTTTCCGGCAATGTCTTTTCCTCCGTTTATCTGTGATCTGTCATGTTGTAGAAACTGTTTTCTTTGTTCTGGCAGCGCTCATATGCCACCATCGCACAGAATGCCTGGTCCGTCGCCATCGGATCGCTGTCTCCGTCCTCTGTGTGGGAGAAGCTTCCGTCTTTCTGGTAATAGGTCATAAGAGTATCGTAGAGTCCCTTTCCGTCTTTCTGGAAACGCTCATCTTCATTGCAGTCAATGCCATAGGTACTCAGGGCAATGATCGTCTGGGAAACGGACTCGGAGCTCTTGTCTCCATAGGCGGTATAACCTCCGTCTGCATCCTGTGCATCTGCCAGGAACTCTACGCCCCTGTCTATGGTGTCTTTTACGTTTTCTTCTTCCTGATACGGTTCCAGACACTGCAGCGTCATGGCCGTCAGATCCACATCTCCCTCTGTGGCATTGTCATCCAGAGAAAAACCGCCATCGGATTTTTCCTGTTCCAGAATATAATCGAGATATTTCTTCTGAATCTCACCGTCTTTATTCGCCTGCGGATCCTGTGCATTCAGGGCAAGGAGGGCAAAAACAGCTCCGTTCAGTCCCTGAGAGACAACGGTCTCATAATCTTCCAGCGGCTTCTGGATATCATAGCCGCCGATCTCTGACGGATCTTCCCCGATCGCACAAAGTGCCAGTACTGCACGGGAATATTCTGTATATTTGTTTTCGCTTAAGATACCATCCTGCTCTTTCAGTTTCTTTTCCAGATTTGCACGGTATTTCTCGAAGTAATTGTCCTCTGCCTTTTCACCGGAACGCGCCAGTGCGATCACTGTCCACTCACCGCCCAGGGAATCTGATGCGGGAGACGTCACTGTCTTCTGTTCATATTCTGCGGTTTTTGCAAGTGCCTTCTCCAGATCCGGTGTACTGCTGCCGCCGCATCCTGTCATCATTCCTGCTGTTGTCAGCAGTACCAGAAATGTAAGTCCTCTTTGTTTTAATCTGTTCATACTCTGCCCTCTCGTATTCTGTGCCAGCAGAGAAGAACATCCTCTCTGCGTGAACATTCGATCGTCCAGCTTCTCTCTTTGGTAAGTGGAAGCAGGTTCTGTAGTTTCTGCCAGGGAATGGTACCTTTTCCAAGCCCCAGATGTGCATCCCGGTCACCGCAGTTATCATGGACATGAACATGCGTGACGTAAGGTGCAAGTTCTTCTGCCCAGGTGAGAACCGGAATTTCTGAATAACAGTGCGCATGCCCGATATCCAGACACAGATGGAAGTCCGGATGATCTACTTTCCTGTATACATCCAGAAGAAGTTCCCAGTCCTCGTCCAGAACGTTCTCCATCACGATTTCCAGTCCTTCTCTGTGTTCCAGAAACTCGCAGAAAAACCGGCTTACCTGATCTGCCCATCCTTCCCTGAAATAAACGCAGGGGATCATTCCGGAATGGTAAATGATCTTTCTGGCTCCAAGTTCCTTCCCCGCCTGATAGCACTGTGCAAACCGAGTCATCGTTACTTCACGGATCAGGCTGTCAAACGCAGCCGGGTTCAGATCCAGGAAAGGCCCGTGAAGTGTCAGCGGCGGATTCCCAAATGTATTTAATTTTTTCCTGTATATCTGTATCGTCTCTTCCAGATGATCCAGATTGTCGGAGATGGAAAAATCAATGCTCTCCACTCCCATTCCTGTTTCCCGGATCAGTTCTTTCATTTCCTCATCCGAAAGCAGATGACTGATATTGATCACTTTCTGCCTCTTTTCAGGGCTCCACCAGCCCGTATTTTTTCTTGATGCGTTCCAGTTTCTCAAGCATCGGACGGCTTAAGAACCACAGAAAAATCACTGTTGAGATGGCATGTACCAGATCGACCGGTGCTCCTGAAATATAAAAAGCCAGAAGACTTGCCCAGGTAACCTGTCCATATGACATCAACGCACTTGCCGGATTCATGATTCCACCATAAATCAGAAACACGCTCAAAAATCCATAAATACAGAGATCCCGCTTCCGTGCTTTGAGAATTCCTTTCTGAAAAAGGATTCCCGCAAGAAAACCGATCATGCCAAATGCAAACATCTGCCACGGAGTCCACGGTCCCTGTCCCATGAACATGTTGGAAAGCATCATGATCAGACACCCGACCAGAAAACCTGCTTCCCCTCCAAAGGAAATACCGCTCAAGATCACGATCGCCGCAACCGGTTTGAAACTCGGCACCATAAAAAATGCCGCTCTTCCTGCCACTCCGATCGCCGCCAGGACTGCGATCACCATGATCTCACGCGCCTTCGGCTTTCTTCCCTCAAACATCATAAAAAAGGGAAGCATCGCCGCAACGATCACGATCAGACTGCAGACCAGATATTTTCGTCCGTGGAAAACCCTGACTGACAGATACAGAAGTAACGGTACGACCAGGAGCATCACACCCAGCGCAAACCATGTCCGCCTGCTGACTCTGCCTTCCTTCGTCATCTGCCGGATGATCAGTCCGTCTGTGGGAAGTCTGTATTCTTCTGGTTCCTCTGGCTGCTCTTCCTTCGTATCTGCTGCATGCTCCGGATGCCGGTCCTCCCAGAATTCTTCCATAAATGTATCTAATTGCTGTTCCGTAAGCATGTGATCACATCCTTTCCGGTGACAGCATCCGGAAAGAGCTGCCTTGCCATACGGTTTGCCGCCGTTGTGTAGAAGTTATTTCCTGCAAAAAATTCCCTTGTATTCTGGCTTGTCACAACATTTCCCTCAAAGAACAGACCCACGCGGTCTGCATACTCTGCGACAAATTCCACATCATGGGAAATCATAAAGATCGTCAGTCCATGCTGTTTCAGTTTATTCAGAATTCTGCCGATTTCTTCCTTGTATTCTGCGTCCATGCCCTTGGTGGGTTCATCCATCAGGAGGATCCTCGGACGCAGGAGAAGTACTTTGGCAAGAGCAAGTCTCTGCTGTTCTCCGCCGCTTAAGTCATAGGGATGTCGGTCCAGAAGCCCTTCAAGCCGTGTCAGGCTTACTATTCCCTCGATGGCTTTTTCCTTCTTCATGTGAACCTGATATTCCGGAGAAAGCTTCTCTTTCTTTCCACCAATGACGGAATAAAGATCTTCCAGTACTGTTTTTTTGAGAAAAATACTCTGTGGATTCTGTGGCATCACACCAAGACAGCCACAGTATAATTCTCTGTCCTTATAGGTACGGATATCACGGCCCTCCAGACGGATCCTGCCACGGTAAGGCTGGCGCACCCGGCTTAAGAGTGACAATGTCGTACTCTTGCCGGTTCCGTTGCCGCCCACCAGTGCATAAAATTCGCCTTTTCCTACCTGAAGTGACAGATCCCGCACAACGTCCGGGCTGTCCTTCTCATACCGGAACCAGACATCCTTCATTTCTATTGCCGATTCTCTGCCGGAAGATGGCTGCTGTTCTTTCTGCTGTGCTGTCTTCTCGGCCAGGAACCGGTCGTTTGCTTTTTGCTGAAGTTCCCTTGAAATTCCTTTTGTATGAAAGTATTCCGCCAGCCACTGCCGTCCCTCGCTGACGGTCAGGGGACAGGCCGCACTGCTGTCGGTCTCTCCGTAGATCTGCATGGGAACCGGCATGGACAAAAACATCCCGTGCTTCTGCTCCCGCAGTTTCTGACCGATCTCTGACGGTCTTCCCTCCAGAAAAACGGTTCCCTTATCCAGTACAAACACTTTGTCCGCATAAGGAATGATATCCTGCAGACGGTGTTCTGTAATGATCACAGTTGTTCCGATGTCGCGGTTGATCTTTTTGACCGTTTCCAGAAAGTCTGATGCCGCGATCGGGTCAAGCTGAGAAGTCGGCTCATCCAGAATCAGAAGCGACGGATGCATTGCCATGATCGCCGCCAGGTTCAGAAGCTGCTTCTGTCCTCCGGAGAGTTCCTCCACACCCTTGTAGAACCACTGATGAATTCCAAAATAGCTCGCCATCTCCGCAACCCGGAGCCGGATTGTTTCGTTGTCATATCCAAGGCTCTCCAGCCCAAAAGCCAGTTCATGCCAGACTTTGTCTGTTACGATCTGATTATCCGGATTCTGCATGACAAAACCGATCTCCTGACTCTGCGTCCTGTGATCGACTTCTGCAAGTTTCTCTCCCTTGAACAGAACGGTTCCGCTCGAAACTCCATGAGGCATAAGTACGCTCTTGAAATGACGGAGCAGAGTGCTTTTGCCACAGCCGCTCCTTCCACAGATCACATTCAGGGTTCCCTCCTGAATCTCCATATTTACCTGATCGAGCACCTTACTGGAACAATCCGGGTATGCAAAACAAAAGTCATGTATCTCTACTATATTCATAAGATTTTTCCTTCCTGTTCCAGTTCTTCATAAATCTGACGGTAAGTCATTCCGATATCGGTTCCTGTTTTTTTCCTGCTCTGTTTCAGTTTCCGGCTCTCGTAGAGTTCCAGCATCACCGGAAGGAAACAGAAAATCCCGAAACAGAGATAAGTTGCTCCGGCAAGCCATGGCGTAACGCTTACCGGTGCTGTACTGCCCTGCACTGTAAAGCCGGCCAGTACGATCCTCGGATCATATACCGCATAGGCAGCTCCACTGGCACAGCCTGCTGTAAATACAGCAAAAAGGCCTGCCATGAGGGTTCCAAGGCAACAGTCTCTCTTTGTAAAACGATAGACGGAAAACGCCGTTCTTCCCCGCAGTCCATAGCCACGGCTTCGCATGGAATCCGAAGTCTCGATCGCATTTTCCAGCGACCAGGTCACAAGGATCGAAAGCATCTGAAGGCCATATTTTATCCTGTCCAGAAGTCTTCCCTCTGAAACATCTCGCCCCATTGCCTTCTGTCCGTTCCGGATAACTCCAAGCTGATTCAAAAAACGCGGCACAAACCGAAGTGCCATCGAAAGCACGAGTGAAAGTGCCGGTATGATCCGTCCGAAAAGGTAAACAAATTTGTCCGTTGTCATGACCTGATTGTAACAGCTGAACCACTGGATCACGACAAACATGACGGCACCAAGCACAACGCCGTATACCAGAGCCTCCAGTGTGATCCAGTTTCCGCTGCTCTCAACATAATAAAGCATTGTTACACCATAATGGTTGAACATCGGATTCAGAAGTGCCACGACCAGAAGCCCCGGCAGGGTCAGAAGCAGACTCTGCCTGAGTGTCCTGCGCCAGCCATTCAGCAGCGCGGCATAAAAGACAGCCCCGGCATAAGGTATGCCCAGGAATACCGGATGCTGATTAAACATGGTAAATAAAAGCACCACTCCGAAATAAAAAAAGTTCAGCAGGGGGTGGCACCGGGAAAAACTGTCACTTTCCATCTTCTGCATACTGATCTCCTACATCGGAGCCAAGATTGCAGGTGTATCTCCATTCAATCTTATCTCCGTCCTCAAGCCTGTAGCTGGAACAGCCATAATTCGGATACTTGCCGTTTACGCTGTACATCCAGCCGGAGTTTTTGCCACAGTCAAACTCATAAAGCTGATTGATTCCCTCAACATAATAGCTCTTGTACAGTGGTGTATAACGGGATGCCATATGGATTCCCTGCTCTCCGCAGATCTGCTTCAGAACATCAAAAACAGTTTCGCCGCCCTTAAATGATACCTGCGTTTCCTTAAGGATCCATCCGTCCTGCGGAACAAATTCCTTCTTGGTCTCCTTAAGATCCTCCATATGGTCAAGAATCGTGGAACATTCTATCGAGATCGTGCAGTTTCCGCCTTTTGATGAAGCGCCGCCTCCACAGCCCGATAACAGAAAGCTGCACAGAAACAGCACCATACAGACTGCTGCTGTAACTCTGGTTCTACTTTTTACAAAGAACATCTTATTATCCTTCCATTTCTTTCCGTTCCTATCCATCAAGTTCCTCTAAAAGTTCTGCATATTCTGTAGTAAAGCCGAATTCCTGTGCATATTCGTCTACTTTGCTGCCCTTCTGGCAGACGATCGTGCAGCTTCTGTTGATGATCCATGGTCCGATCTCATCCGGATCATGCAGGATCTCGATCCGCTCCAGTCTGCTGCAGCCGTGGAACGCCCACCGGCCGATCTCTCTGACACTCTCCGGGACATATACCGTTCTTAAATTCTTGCAACGGAAAAAGGCACTGTCTCCGATCACCCGAAGGTTCGAAGGAAGTGTCAGCTCCTCTATTCCGCAGAAATAAAATGCTTCTTCTCCGATCTCCCGGACAGAATCCGGCAGTGCAATGCTGTGAAGTTCCTTGCAGCGGTAAAAAGCTCTCTTCTCAATCTGCTGTGTATGTGGCGGAAGACAGACTTCCTCCAGATTCAGGCAGGAATCAAAAATCCCCTCCGGGATCACCCTGCATCTGCTCCCGGAAGAAAATTCCACTCTTTTCAGTTTGCTGCACTCCCGGTAACACTGTGCACCGATCTTCTCAAGACTGTCCGGCAGTACTGCTGCCCTCAGACGCCGGTTCCCTGCGAATGCTCTTTTTTTGATCTCTATCAGTGTATCCGGAAATCTGACCTGTTTCTGAAACTGGCATCCCTCAAATGCCTGCTTGCCGATCACGCGACAGGCAGCGGGAAGCGATACACTGTGTACCTTGCCATTATTAAGGAAGCATTTGTCCCCTATGTATCTGTACTGATCCGGAATCTCCCCCGGTGCGCCTACTCTCCTGTTTCGCTCATTCTGTATCGTGTATACCCGTGCATCATACCTCAGCTGATTCCAGCCTTTTTCCGCATTTTGTCTTTCCATGGTTTCTCCGCTCTTTCCTTTTCTCTTTAAGACAACAAAAACAGAGCCCCATAATTGCCATGATGGGTCTCTGTCCTCTGCACAACGCGTTCTATATGCTGACTCTGTATGCGGATGCACACTTACAGCAGTTTCTTATAAACTGTTCCGGATTCCCGCCGGATTACATTAAATTGACTTTTCTGGTCAAACCACGCCTGGTTATTCTTTTTCAGAAAAGTATAACAGTTTTACACATTTCTGTCAATGTTCATATCTTTTTCGACAATTTTCTTGTATTTTTTTCTACCATTTTGCGCGGCACCATGATCTGGTGTCCGCAGCCCATGCATTTCAGCCGGAAATCTGCTCCTACACGAAGGATCTCCCACTCCTTGCTTCCACATGGATGACCTTTCTTGAGGGTTACAACATCCCCCACTTCATAAACAAGTTCCATGCCCTGTCTGCTCCCTTATCTTACTTTAATCTGAGAAAATACCTGACCGATCGGCTCCTTGATCAGAAGATCTGCATTGCGGTCACGCGGAGTCGATGATTTGTTGATGACCACCAGTGCATCTCCCCGGAAATAATCAATCAGACCTGCCGCAGGATAGACGGCAAGAGAGGTTCCTCCTATGATCAGAACCTGCGCCTCGGAGATCGCACGGACAGAATCCTGTATCGTCTGATTATCCAGTCCTTCTTCATAAAGAACCACATCCGGCTTAATCATTCCGCCGCATTCGCATCTCGGAACTCCCTCACTGTGCTTCACATAATCAAAATCATAAAATTTCCCGCATCTCATGCAGTGATTGCGGTATACGCTTCCGTGAAGCTCCAGTACACGGCGGCTGCCCGCCATCTGATGAAGATTGTCGATGTTCTGGGTTATCACTGCTTTGAGCTTCCCTGCCTCTTCGAGCTCTGCGAGTTTCAGATGGGCGGCGTTCGGTCTGGCAGTATCACAGAGCATCTTGTCACGGTAGAATTTATAAAATTCATCCGGATGACTCAGGAAAAAGGTATGGCTTAAGATAGTCTCCGGAGGATAATCATATTTCTGATGATATAATCCGTCCTGGGAACGGAAATCAGGAATTCCACTCTCCGTGGACACTCCCGCCCCGCCAAAAAACACAATGTTATCGTGCTGATCGATCAGCTCCTGTAATTTCATGATCTTTTCATCCATGTAAAATCCCCCTTTGCTCTTTTGATTTCTGTCTGCCGCAGGCTGCTCCCTAATGGGCATCCTCAGAAATGTCCCTCTTTCCCTGTACTACGAACCTTGTGGATTCGTTTCCTGTGCAGGTAGACAATGTTACGATCTTGTCTTTGATCGTCAGCTCGCCCGGATCTGTCTGGATTTCTGAATAACCCTTGATCGTTTCCAGATAGCTCTGGAATTCATCGCCCGGTCCCTTGAATAAAGTGTAGGTATCACTGTTGACCCCTGTCGTGTAGGCAGAAATAATCTCATAACGATAATTCTTATCCGGTGTCAGGATCCAGAAATATTTACTCTTATTATAAGTCTCCTGATCCTCTGCAAATTTCTTGAGGTGGCCGAACATGGAACCATTCTTCATATTGTGTCCGTAAACCAGAGTATTGCAGTCGCTGAAATCAGGACTGTTTTCATAATCCACAAAAATAGTTCCTGCAAAATTATAGTTCTTCTCGTATGTCTGGTGCAGGTATGTTTCATTATCCTTGCCCTGCACGATCGGATAGCTGATGCCATCCAGTGCTTCTACATAAATCCAGCCTACTACATCTGAGTTCACGCTCTTAAGTGCTGCAAAATCCACGTCGATCGGGGCCTTTGGCTGTGCATTCGGTCCTGCCACTTCCTGCGAATCCGGTGCACGGTCTGTCACTGCCATCTGTTCAATGTGGTTATATTCATCTGTTCCTTTCTTGTATTCTGTGTAAATATGAAAAAGATTCACGGCTGCATAACAGAAAACTGCTATCGCCACAATAAGAACCAGGGTCAGAAGGATATCTCCTTTTTTCTTCTGCTTGGACTGATTCTCTGTGTTTTTCCCACTCATAATACACTCCTTTCGTCCAGACTTATTTCCTGCATTTTATCAGATTTAACTGTCTGTTCTGTAAAATCTTAGCACAGGACACATTTTACGTCAATGGAACCGGATGTGAATTTATAGTTATTTCATACTTATAAGAATGAGTATCTTGTAGAGAAGAAGTCAGGATGCTATAATTCATTGTATAATTTTTTACAAAGGAGACATCAAAAATGCAGATTACATTTCCTGCTTTTTATAAAGAATTTTCCTGTATCGCAGGAGCCTGTCCGGACACCTGCTGTGCGGGATGGCAGATCATGATCGATGACAGGAGTCTTAAGAAATACCGCCACTTTAAGGGTGCTTTCCGCAACCGGCTCTATAATGATATTGACTGGAAGGAACAGGCTTTTCGCCAGTATGACCATCGATGTGCTTTCTTAAATGAAGAAAATCTCTGCGATATCTACAGCGAAGCTGGCCCTGACATGCTCTGCGATACCTGCTGGAAATATCCCCGCCACATCGAAGAATTCGAGGGACTGCGCGAATATTCCCTCTCTTTATCCTGCCCGGAGGCCGCAAGGATCTTTCTCTCCCGGAAGGAAAAAACTACTTTTGTTACAATAGAAAAAGAAACTCCTGAAGAGATGTATGATGATTTTGACTATCTGCTTTTTACTGCGTTGATGGATACCAGGGACTACCTCATTTCCATCGTTCAGGACAGAAACCTCCCCATGGAACTGCGCCGCCGCAAACTGCTTGCCTGTACACATGATTTCCAGCTGGCTCTTGACAAAAATGAGCTGTACCAGTGGGAAGATATCCGCGCACGCCACCAGAGCTCCGGCGTTGGAGATACTTTTCTTGCAAAGATCCAGAAGTGGACAACTTCCAGGACAGATCCTGTCACTTACCGTAAACAGGTCTGGAAAGCTGTCATTCCCGAGATGGAAGTCCTGCGCAAAAGATGGCGGAAATATCTCCACGAAACCTTACTCCCGCTCTACACGGCATGTGACTCCGAAGAAAAATTTACCAGCTGCTGTCAGGAATTCCTCGCAGCCTGCCCGGACTGGACGATCCAGGAAGAACAGCTTCTCGTTTATTGGATCTACACTTACTTCTGCGGAGCCGTCTACGATGACCAGATCTTCGCCAAAATAAAAATGGCAGTCGTCTGCACAGCCATGATCCACGACCTCGCCGTGGGTACTTACCTCGCAAATGACCACCATTTCACCTTTGATGACCTCGTATCCATCTGCTACCGCTTTTCACGAGAGCTCGAACACTCTGATCTCAATCTGAATGAAATGGAACGGCTGATGGATGAGAATGAGATTTTTGCGTTCAGGAACCTTTTGCTGATCTGAAACGCCATGCCCCTGAATCTTCATTTGTCAATTTCTCCCCCGTATGCTACAATGAATTCATTATTAACCTAATCGGAGGTATACAAATGTCAAAGAAAAATCTTATCGTCGGACAGTCCGGCGGACCTACTGCCGTGATCAACAGCAGCCTTTATGGAGTTGTTTCTGAGGGACTTGCCCATTCTGATGAAATCGGACATGTTTACGGCATGGTCAATGGGATCGAAGGATTCCTGGCTGGTCGTGTGCTTGATTTTGAGGAAGCTCTTCCGGGCGAGAAGCTTACGTATCTTACTCACACGCCTGGCGCATATCTTGGTTCCTGCCGTTACAAACTGCCGGAATCTCTCGAAGATCCGGTCTATCCGGAGCTTTTCCGCAAGTTTGAAGAGATGAACATCGGCTGGTTTTTCTATATCGGTGGAAATGATTCCATGGATACTGTCAGCAAGCTTTCCCGCTATGCAGCCAAAATTGGAAGCTCCATCCGTGTGATCGGCGAGCCAAAGACGATCGATAATGACCTGATCCATACCGATCATACACCGGGATTCGGAAGTGCTGCCAAATACGTTGCATCTACTGTCCGTGAGATCACTCTTGATGCCAATGTCTATGAGAAAAAATCCGTGACGATCATCGAGATCATGGGACGTCATGCGGGATGGCTGACTGCTACCAGTGCCCTTGCACGTAAATATGATGGCGACAACCCGTTATTTATCTATCTTCCGGAGACAGATTTTGACCAGGAAGCTTTTCTGAAAGATCTGGAAAAAGCATTCGAGACAAACTGCAACCTTATCGTCTGTGTTTCTGAGGGAATCCACGACGCTGAGGGAACTTTTATCTGCGAATACGACAGCTCTGTAGGAATCGACACTTTCGGTCACAAGATGCTTGCAGGATGCGGCAAATATCTTGAAAATCTTGTCCGTAGCCGTCTCGGTGTCAAAGCCCGTTCTGTAGAACTGAACGTCAGCCAGCGATGCAGTGCAGCCATGATCTCTGCCACCGACCAGCAGGAAGCTGTTGCTGCAGGTAAGTTTGGCGTGCAGGCTGCCCTTAACGGTGAGACTGGAAAGATGGTTTCCTTCATCCGCGAGGCCGATACTGATGGTAATTACCAGATGGTCTGTGGACTTGAGGATGTCAATGAGATCTGTAACCAGGAAAAGGTCGTTCCGGCAGAGTGGATCACACCTGACGGTCACGATGTCACCGAAGATTTTGTCCGCTATGCCCGACCGCTGATCCAGGGAAATGTAAATGTTCCTCTTGGTGAGGACGGACTTCCGGCATTTGTATACCGTAAATAATTTTTTCCATAAATAAAAAAGATCCCTTTCCCATCACTGCGGCCGCCAGAAGCGGTTCCAGATAAGAAAGGGATCTTTTTATGTATTCAGGTTTTACTGCTGATCAAACTCTTCGTGATCCTGTTTGATCTTTTCTTTTACTTCTTTTTTGAGTTTTTCTTCTTCCTTGCGCTCTACGCGGCTCTTTGGAAGAATGACGTTCAGCACTACTGCGATCAGTGTTGCCAGAACTACAGGGGATTTACCAAAAATCGTAGTTACCCAGTCCGGGAAGCTTGCAAGTGCTGCGGATGCCTGAGAAACGCCGACACCGATTGCTGCTGCAAGGCCTACGATGGAAGAGTTTCTGTAATCCATCTCTGCGGAAGCTACAAGTTTCATACCTGTCATTGCGATGGAAGCAAATACGGATACGGTCGCACCACCGAGAACACACTGTGGGATCGTTGTCAGAAGTGCGGAGAATTTCGGCACGATACCTGCAACGCCGAGGATGACTGCTGCAAGACCAAGGACGCAGCGGTTGATAACCTTGGTGGTTGTAACGATACCTACGTTCTGGCTGTAGGTTGCTGTCGGAAGTCCGCCGAACAGTGCGCCGATCACGTTGCTGATACCATATGCCATGATACCGTTCTGGAGTTCACGATCCTCCGGCACACGGTCCATTGCTCCGATGGTCGTTGCGGAATAGTCTCCGATTGCCTGTACGGAGTTGATCGCGAACAGAAGTCCGATGGCAACGCAGGCTGAGATCTCAAAGTGGATGCCAAAATGCATGAACTGCGGGAGCTGGAACATCTTCGCCTGACCTACACTTGAGAGATTCACCATGCCAAACGGAATGGATACGATATAACCAACGATGATACCAATCAGAATGGAAGCCAGTTTCAGGATTCCTTTGCCGAAATGGTTCAGTGCAGTTACAACTGCCAGTGTGATGAATGCTACCAGCCAGTTCTGCCCGGAACCGTAATCCGGATTGCTTGTGCCGCCCGCCATGTAGTTGATCGCTGTCGGGTACAGGGACAGACCAATGGTAAATACAACGGTACCTGTGATCAGCGGCGGGAAGAAAACTCTGATCTTCTTGACCAGAATACCCATGATAAATGCTACCACACCACCGACGATCTGCGCGCCCAGGATCGTCGAGATCCCATAGCCTTCTGCGATCGCCTGCATACTTGGAACGTAGGCAAAGCTGACACCCATGATCATCGGGAGTCCGGATCCCAGGGTAAAGCCGCCTTTCTTGCCAAGCGGGAATAACTGGATCAGGGTCGACAGTGCTGAGATGACCAGTGATGCCTGGATCAGAATAACTCGATCCTTGGCGCTTAAGCCGCCTCCTCCTACTGCTCCGGCTACGATGATTGCCGGGGTAACACATCCCACGATCATGGCAACTACATGCTGCAGGGCCAGCGGAATGGCTTCCTGGAATTTTGGAACGCCATTCAGTTCAAAAATACTTCCTCGTTTCATTGTTTCCTCCTGTTTCCGTTCCGCCGCCTCTCCCCTGTTTGTAATTGTCTGCCCTCTTGTGCGCCGGAATCATTTGTTTTTGAGATCATTCGTCCTAACCGCTCCGAATAATCGTCATTGTGCATATATTATAGCAAATTATTATCAAAAAAACAATTAGATTCACTAAATTTTTTTGTATATTCAACAAGATTTTACGTCAAAAGTTCAAACGTATGATACAGATCCACACGTCCATACCCCCAGTTCGGATTTGGGTACTGTATTATATCGTCACGGACTGCGCCGCGGCTTAAGTAGTTTTTGACGCTGTTGCCGGTGAAGTAGGGTTCGTTGCCGCGGATCAGGGCCCATTCGAACAGTAGGGCGGCGATCCCGGCGGTCTGGGCAGCTGCAAGGCTGGTTCCTGTTGCCTGTTCGAAGATCCGGCCGGCTCCGATCGAGGCAGTCAGGATTCCGACACCCGGGGCTGCGAAGTCTGGTTTTACGACATTTTCAGTGTTGTAGCCGCGGCTTGCCTGGACATAAAGACTGTTGTCGCGGTACTGGTATGCGGTTACTGTCATTCCGTCACGGGCATCTCCGGGGGAAGTGATCGTGAATTCCGGAGAGGATTTCAGGAAATAGGTCTCATCGGAGATCAGTCCCCTCGTCGGAAGCCAGATATGAAATCCTCCATTGGCCGGCATCCGTTCCTCCACCAGAAGTTTCCAGATCCCCGGTGCCGGATGCAGAAAACGGAAAAAAACCAGTGTTTTTCCCGTCCTTCGCTCGATCGGTATGTAGTTGACCAGGATCCTCGTTTCCACAAATACAAACGAAAGTTCCTGGGTTCCATATTTGAGGGCGGTGCTCACCGGAAGTCTCTCACCTGTCGGTGACTGGATCACGATATTATAAAAATTAGGAGAGTCACCCCAGAATTCCATCGAAAATCCTCTGGTACTCTCCTGCTCTCCTACTTTGAGTTCTACCGTATCTGTTTTTTCCTGCCGATCCGCCCCACTTAAATAATGATGTCTGGCTGTTCCTTCATTTCCCGCCGCGATCGAAATGGAGTTCTGGCTGAAACTTGCCGTGCTGTTGATAAACTCACTCAAAGGTCCGTCTCCGCGGTGCGCCCCCATATTCGTCCCAAGCCCTATGCAGATAGAAAGCGGCATCTGATTTTCTACCGCGCACTGTAACACATAAGCAATCGCCAGCATGATATCATCTTCCTGAAAAACCTCCGCTTCCCGTGGAAAAAGGTAAAAATCCCGCAGATATTTTTTGGCAGGCTTAAGCTTGACGATCACCAGCTCTGCTTCCGGTGCCGCCCCGGAAAAATTTTCTTCCGGGATCCGATTTCCTGCTGCTGTCGCAGCGAGCCTGGTTCCGTGTCCGTTTCTGTCGATTAAGGGCACAATCTCCAGCGGATTTTCGGCAGCAAGTGCCTCGTTGATCTGCACTCTGGTAAATTCTCTTCCATATGGGATCCGGCCGGAACGCCCTCCCGGAAGGGACTGGTCCCAGATACTCAGAATCTTGCTCTGGTCACCATTACGAAAAGCCGGATGCTGATAGTCGATCCCTGAATCAATGACCGCCACCAATGTTCCGGCTCCTTTTAATCTGAGATATGGATGGTCGTGAAGCCTGAGCACGCCAGATGCACTCAGTGCTCCAAGCTCCATATAAGTGTAACATTTGGGAATAGAAGAATAAGAATAACTGTTAAATTCCAGTGCCGGAACATCCTGCTCCGGGACATAAAGAATCCCGAACAGGTCATTCACAATCTGAAACGTATCATCGGACTGGTAATCAAAATCTCCATGAAGATTCTGATTATATCGGACGATAAAGTTCTGATACTGCTGATCCTGTGCCGGCACGATAATGCCTTCCTGTATGCGCATAGTCATCGGTCTCCTGCACATATTTCTGTACAGGCTATGCAGACATCAACCTCTTTATTCCTGTTATTTCCATATCTACGTTTTCCTCAAATCTGAATCCAATTTCCATCTGTAAGTCCAGTCTGCTCAGGCATTGCTTTTCTTGCTTCGGAGGATCAATATGATAATTCCCGCCGCCCCGGTAAACAGACTGATAAACTGAGAAGTCGACAGCACGCCCACGCTTCCACGGATCAGATCCCCGCGGAAAAATTCCAGGATAAACCTTCCGATACTGTAAAAGATCAGATAGCACGCCGCCACCTGTCCGTCCTTCTTTTTACGGCTGGCAATAAACAAAAGCAGCGCAAAATGTGCAAAATCAAGCACGCTGGAATAAATCTCTGTCGGGATCAGCGGCACATTGTTTGGTGCAAACTCTGACTCATGAAAGGTGATCGCAAAGATACTGTCCGTTTCTTTTCCATAACAGCAGCCTGCAAGCAGACAGCCGATCCGTCCAAATCCCTGTGCCAGCGCAACAGACGGCATCACGAGGTCAAAATATTTCCAGAAATTGACTTTTTTATTCTTGCAGTAGATCCAGCCTGCGAGGATTCCTCCAAGAATCCCGCCATAGACTACAAATCCATCCGACAATGTGTCCAGAATAAATCCCGGATCTGCCATGATGGATTTCCATTCTGTGATCCAGTACAGAAGTTTCGCACAGAGCAGACCGCCCAGAAGCCCCCAGAGGGCAAGGGCGAATACATGGTCACTGCTGAGTCGGAGCTTTTTTGCCCGGAGTTCTGTCACTACCCAGGCTGCGATCACGCCAAGTGCGATCATTGCACCATATCCGTAGACCGTCAAAGGTCCGATCGCCAGGAGTTCATTTTTCATAAATCTATCGCTCCTTTCTCCATAGTTCCAGAAGTTTCCGGTTCGCCAGATCGTTCAGATGATCACCCTCACAGGCATCCGGATCACATTCTCCGCAGACATCCATTCCCAGAATGTCCTGTTTTTCCAAAAGGATCTTTACAAACTCGCACAATTCTTCCAGTGTCATCTCTCCCTGGCTCCAGGTCGTTGAGGCCTCCTCCGGACAGAGTACATCCTTATCAACCGAGAGATACGTCGGAAGTTCTGCTGTCAGCTCCTCAAAAAACGAAACTTTCTCCTCCAGCGTCATCTCTCCCAGCTTCTCCCTCGACAAAAAACGTACTTTTTCCCGAAGGACCGGTTCTGTCTGGTCAAAAGCCTCCTGATCCGGTCCGACCAGGAGCACTTCTTTAAGCAGTGGAAGTTCCTCAAGGGACGCCGCCACCCATCCTCCACAGGAAAGCAATCCTCCAAATGTCGGCGGCTGCATATCGGTATGGTTGTCAAAAACGACCAGTCTGAATGGTGTGTTCAGTTTCTCAAGCCAGATACGGCTCATATAGTGATAATTGCCGGAATCAATGAAATGGATCCCATCTGCATCAAATTCCTCCAGCTTTTGCCGCAAAGTCTCCATTGCATCTCCATCGCAGTAGCAGTTGCTTCCCGGAAGTTCCTGTACCTCCACCCAGGAAATTTCTTCTCTCTGTATTTCTCCGTTCTGCCAGAACTGCTGCTCCTTGTAGATTCCCGAAAAATTCATAATGATGATATCTTCTTTTTTTGTCATAGCGCTATCTTACCACGAAGAGAAATATCCCGCAACCTCTGCGTGACAGGAACCCTGCTGAACAGCTTTTCAGAACACAAAAGACCTGGAAAAGATTCCGAAAAATCCTCTCCAGGTCTCTCTCTTTACAAATTACTCAAGCTGAATAAATCTCAGGCTTTGTTAACAGAACCAAACAGTTCCATTTTTTCTTTAACAGTAGCCTTGATTGCTTCGAATCCAGGAGCAAGAAGTTTACGTGGGTCATATCCTTTGCCCTGCTCATCCTTGCCTTCTTCGATGTATTTACGTGTAGCTGCAGCAAATGCAAGCTGGCACTCTGTATTTACGTTGATCTTGGATACGCCAAGGTCGATAGCTTTCTTGATCATATCAGCCGGGATTCCTGTACCACCGTGAAGTACGAGCGGCATATCTCCTGTCAGCTGCTGGATAGCGTCCAGAGTCTCAAAGCTCAGGCCTTTCCAGTTTGCCGGATATTTACCATGGATGTTACCAATACCTGCTGCAAGGAAGTCGATACCAAGATCAGCGATCATCTTGCATTCCTTAGGATCTGCACATTCACCCATACCTACAACACCGTCTTCTTCACCGCCGATGGAACCTACTTCTGCTTCCAGGGACATTCCGTGATCTGCAACGATCTTAACCAGTTCTTTTGTTTTTGCTACGTTCTCTTCAATCGGATAATGGGAACCATCAAACATGATAGATGTGAATCCGGCTTCAACACATTTCAGGCATCCTTCGTAGCTGCCGTGGTCAAGGTGAAGTGCAACCGGAACAGTGATGTTCAGTTCTTCCAGCATTCCTTTCACCATACCAACAACTGTCTTGTAGCCTGTCATATACTTTCCTGCGCCTTCGGATACACCGAGGATAACTGGTGAGTTCAGTTCCTGTGCTGTAAGCAGGATTGCTTTTGTCCACTCAAGGTTGTTAATGTTGAACTGACCAACTGCATAGTGACCAGCTTTTGCTTTTTTCAACATTTCTGAAGCGTTTACTAACATGATAAATTCCTCCTAATCTTATCGGAAGTTGGTCTTACCACTTCCAATTTATATGTCTAGTTTAACAGATTCCATCCATTTCGTCCAGTCTATTTGGACAAATTCCTGAGTTAATCTGACAAAATAATGACGATCACCTGCTGACCGGCTCATGAACCGGTGCTTCTGTGGTAATCCCGGGTGAGTTTCTGAAGTGTTTCGTCTATATTTTCGTAGTCTGTCGGGATTTCCGGTTTCTTTCCGAATTCTGCAAGTTTCTCCTTGATCTCCCTTAAGACTTCCTTCTCGACACCAAGCCTCCTTACCAGATTCTGATATTCTTCTGATGTCTTTGTGACACCAAACGCCAGAAGATATGCGATCAGTGCATCCTTACTCCTGCTGCCCTCATACGCCCTGCGGAAACATTCGACCGCTTTTTCCATCTGGAACAGGTAGCTGTAGGCACATCCCAGATTGTGGAAGATATCCTCCGTAAATCCTTCCCTGACCTCTTCCAGTGTTTCTTCTTCCAGAAGTTTCTGATAAACCTGGATCGCATGGACATACATGCCATTCTCTACCAGTGCATCGCCTTTTCGCTTTTCTCTCAGAAAAGGAGCTTCTTCTGCAAGCTTCTGGATCTGCATGTTCAGGCTCTTCATTTCTTCATAAGTGAGATAATTGATCTCCTTGAACACCGGATACAGAAACTCCTCGATACTGTAATTTCTCTCAAAAAGAGGGCGGAGCTTCGCCGCCAGTTTCGGAAGTTCCAGTTCCTCCTGCAGCCATCTGCACAGATTTTCATTCAGGATGGTCTCATCTACAAGATAAAGATTATGATAAAAATAGTAGCAAAGTTCCTCCAGGGAATAAACATTTGTGCTGATATTCTCGATATAATACGGAATCTTCGCTTTTTTTGTCTGGCATAAAATATATCCGCTCATGCTATCCCCTCCTTACCATCTGGTTGTTTCTTTCCATACTTTGCCGCTTGACGGGAACATCTCACCGAACCCCAGATCCGTTACCATGATCTCGCATTCATCCTGAGAAATATACTGCAGTTTCACATCAAGGCGGGTAGTCTTATTTGGACGCTTCGGAAGCCCCGGAAGACGCATGCCGATGTATTTCTTCTCACTTTCTCCCATCGCAGATGCGACAAATATCAGCTCATCCGTTCCGTCAAGGATCAGTTCACACTCTGCCCTGCATTCATACCAGTTTCTTCCTGCCTCGATCAGTGGATAATATGCCTGCGCTCCCATAACACGCATGTCCATCCCCACATCTTTAAGGACAAGGGAACTGCTCAGATAGCGGTAATCCCGAAGTTTTCGTGTAAGGAAGCGTTCTGCTCCTGCTGCACAGGCTCCTTTTGCAAAAAGGTTATTGCCATAGAACACTTTACGCTTCTGATAGTAGAGCAGCTTGACGGATTTCTGCGCCCATTCCTGGTCAAATCCCTCACCATCGATCTGTATGCTGGAATACAATTCCGATCCCAGTGTATTCTTGGCAAATGTATAGAAATCTGCGTCTCTCTGCTCATTATCGCTGTCATTCAGATCAGTTTCCACCGGATCTTCCAGTTTCACCAGAATCGGTTTCGCATTAGAATTCATGACCATCTTGCGGAAGGTCACATGATTTTTGTCGAAACTGTACCAGCCGACACTTCTGTTCCAGGTCTCCGTTTTCTGGGTCATGATATAATAATAGAAGCTTTCTTCATGATCCATGATGATAAAGCTGGTATTCTGGATCTCCAGTTCTTCTCCTGCTTTCTGAAGGTTTTCTACCTGGATATCGTCCAGCGATTCCATTGTCACAGTCAGACAGCGGATGTTTCTGTTGATATCAGCAACTCCGGTAAGCTTCAGCATTCCATTCAGGAAATATGCAAGGATCTCCCAGGGCTGTTTCTCCTCGCCTGCTACCTGGACCGGTTTACGGCTTTTGGAGATACCATAGATATCTTCTACCAGAAAACCGCCTTTTTCTCTTGCAAAATATTCTGCCTCGATGCCAATGCAGTAGTCTTTCTGCTCTACTCTCCTGCACAGGCAGGTCGGCACCTCATACTGACTGCTGCCCACCTTTACCGGAAGCGAACGTGGTTCTTCTGCTTTTCGGTCATAATAACAAAGCTGTGAAGAATCCTTACCCAGATCGATCCCGATCATCAAATCTCTTGTTTCGTTCATTTTCCGTTTTCCTTATCTATTGTAAACATTTCTTTGACATACTGTTCCTGGCGGAGATAACTCTTGAGTCCGTCCTTTACTTCTTTCTTCTTGTCCAGTCTCCGGTCAGAAAGCATCTGGTTGAGAAGCTGGTATTTGCTTCCGGAGATCCCCTCGATTTTTTTCATGTTGAGGACGCGCTCCGCTGTTGTTCTGGTACTCCGCTCTCTGTCGATCTGGAAATAGTAATGAAGATTTTCACCATAAAACAGAGTAAAAGTCCTGCCAAAAATCCCCTCGTAAATTTCTCTTAAAGGCTCACACTTGTATTCCAGTTCTTTTCCAAGGCCGGTATCCAGCGCATAGAACAAAGTAACCCTTGCCCCCGGATGCGCATGACACTCTACAAATGTCTTGTCATCCAGCTGATATGGACTCAAAAGTTCCGGTGAAAGTCTTCGGAAAAATCCAAAAACAAGGTTGTCCCTCGCACATTCCTCCAGGATCTTCTGCTCCATTCCTACATATTCCGGCTTCGGATCTTTTTCCCTGGAAATTTCTTGCAGAAGTGCCAGTCTGCATACCTGGTTCAGCGGCCATCCATTCATATAAGCATACTCCAGTCTGCTCCGTATAAATGGGCTCATGGTATATTCCTTAACAAAAACGCCATAGGCTACCTGTGTCAGATAAGCCCCGATCAGACGCTCCCTGCCTGACTGATTCACATAGGACTCGAGCACTGCCTCTCCTTCTTTGCGGTAATCCGCGGTGAAGATCAGAAGTTCCAGGATCCTTTCCTCCAGATCATACGTATCCATCTCAAAACCACGGGCACTTTTCCAGATGGAGATCAGTTCTCCGACCGGTCCGAAGCGATACAGCATCAGGTAATGCAGGATCACCTCGTCATATTTGCCCTCACGGTATACCTCGGATGCCAGTGCCAGGAGTTCATCGTCCTCTGCCATATCGCTCTTGAGGATCATCCTGCTGGTGAGTTTGAGGAGACTTCCAAGTTCGATCCCTTCATAGCCAAACTCCTCGACAATACTCATTGCCTGGCGGAACATCCTGCGGGAGATCAAAACTTCCAGAAGCACTTTGCGGTCTGCTTTGATATATTTGCGATAGTCCAGTCTGCTCAGATAGCTGTCCAGATCTGCTCCGTTCACATGACCTGCATAAAAATCCAGGATCTGTTTTCTCACAGAATTCCTGTATTCCTCAGTACATTCTTCTGCTTCTGCCAGTTTCTGGAAATATTCCAGATTTTCTCCATTCAGTTCATGACTCTCACAGTAATGCAGAAGGACACCTGTATCATCCACACCGCACTTCAGGATCCTCTCCAGCGCATCACATTCATTCATCAGTTTTTTGATATTATAATGTACCGTGGATGCATAGCAGCGCTGTTTGTCGTCGCGGAACAAAAGAACAGCATCTTCTGTATAGATCCGTGGATATGCAACACCCTGCACACATGGATAAACCTCCTGCGTGGCAAGCTGACTGTGGCAGACGATCACTTCCCGGATCTTTCGGTCATCACAGTAAAGACGATTGGTAAAAAGTTTCCCTGAAATCTTGTCAGCATCTTCTTTTTGCTTTGGTCCAAGAAGAAATTCCTGATAAAGTACAGCGTAATTCTCATCGATCTGTCCGTCTGCTGCCTTGCGCTGTGCAAAACGCTCCATGGTTTCCTTATAGTTTCCATAAGTCTGCGGGTCATTATCCTTATATGTGATCACACTCGCATAGACATACGCTTTTCTTGAATCTCCCAGAGAATTATCATTATAGGCAAAATACATCAGAAGCGGTTTCGGAAGCTGTCTGCGATAGGAAATATCCATTGTTTCCATATAATATTCGTAAAGTCTCGTGATACGCAGCCCCCTCTGTACTGCAAGGGAAAACCATCGGAAATATGCAGGTTTACGCGGATCTCCCTTCATCACATATTTGCAGATTGCTTCCAGCACATCGTCGGACGGAAATTTCTCATATCCTGCCGCCAGTGCCTTGTACAGACATCCATAAAATTTCTTTTCATAACCGGAAAGATAAGCAAGGCGCATCACCAGTTCTTCCGTGAGGAAACCTTTCCTTCCGGCATAATGGAACACCTGCATCCAGAAAGGGGAAAGTCTGTGCAGATTGGAAATATCCTTACTGATCCAGTTCCATGCTTCCAGATAGAGGATCGGGCTGGTACAGCCTTTCTCATACAGCTCTTCCATCATAAAGAGTGCCATGGATGGTGATTTCTGATAAGTCGGATCTAACTGGAGAAGGATCCAGAGAAGCTGGAAGCTGTCAGATTTCTGACGGAAAAAGTTCTGTAGTTTCTGGACCGCCTGCCCTTTGTCTCTGTAAAGGCCTACCAGCGTACACAGATAAAGGAAAACTCCTGCTTCTTCCAGTTCATCACGGGTAAATTCTTTACTCTGATAGTTCTTGAGAATTTCTTTCGCAAGTGCCTGGTTATCCTCCAGGTAAGCAAGATAGGCTTCAAACAGCCGGTATTCCGGATACTCATTTCCTGATTCGTGAAGTCTCTCCAGAGTTCTGTGTGACTTCTCCGCCCAGGTCCTGAAATCTGTTTTTTCTTCGCAGTAATCAATATAATCACGAACCAGACTTGCTTTGCGGCGTTTTTCTTCTGTATTAAGATCAATACGGATGCGCGCTCCTCTGGAAGCAGTCACATGGTAGACAAGTTCCTGATACGGACTCTTCACGATGATCTCGCCGAGCTGGTTTCCTTTTTTGAGTTTTTCTGTACGGACCACATAATTGATACTGCAGCTGCTTCCGATAAAATCTTCCTCTGTGATCACATGTCTCTCCGGCTCCAGGAAATCTGCGGTAGACTCAATTTCAAGCCGGAGATGCCCCCACCCTGTCTTGTGGATGTCAAAAGATTCCTGGATCGGCTCACGGAGTCCATAAAACTCATTCGCTGTTGTCTTGAGGGAAACCGATACCGGTTCCTTCTCTCCAAGACCGATCAGAAATTCTTCAAGATTCTGATATGTAACAGGAGCTGCTGAAAGTCCTGCATATAAAGCTTTCTGTTTCTCGTCTGCATTCTCCATCACTGCTGCAAAAGATGGATCCTTGAAAAGATGATATGCTCCTCTGAAATCTTCTTTTGCAATTTTTTTGAATGCTTCAATATCCTTGATCTCTTCCAGAAAATTCTTCTCTTCGCCCTGCTTCGCTTCAATTGAGAATGGGATCTTGTACTCTCCAACACTGGAAGTTACACACAGCCATCCTGTGCATACTTCTCCCGGCTGCATCCCGGTTCCGTCAGCTCCGTATGGAATGCACACGGTCGTTCCTGAGAAACGGCTGTTTCCCGGCACAAGCCTGCGGTTGGATGAAGTTATATATCCTTTGATCTTGTCATTATCTTCGGTTCCAAGATACAGTTCTCCCCGCGCCGTCTTCCCCGCTTCCAGAGTGACAGACAGCTTTTCCTTCGAAAAAAGGAGCTGCGGCTGATCGTATTTGAATTTTCCGCTGAGTAATTGTTCAATCTGTTTTTTCAATATGGTTCACCTGATTTATCCCTAAAAATTGTATTTTTGGCTCACATACTCGGTATTATACACTACATCAGTTTGTTGCGCAAGAAAAGACAGATGTTCTTATCTGTCCAGTACTTCCTGACGCAGTGATATGGATGCGGTTGCCCCGGGGCGGGAAACTGCGACCGCGGATACTTTTGCCGCCGCAAAAAATCTGTCGGTCCTTAGAAGCCTGTGTCTCTCCCGGAATCAGAATGCTTTCTACCTGATATACATAATCGATGTTCAAAGAACCAAAATTTAATACTTTCATAAGTTTTGCACGCCCCACATGTTATTTATTTTTGTACCATTATAGCATATCTGCGGCTAAAGCTTCTATATTCTTTTTGTGGGAAAAGCACGCAGAACCTGTCTCAGACATAAACTATAAGGAACACCCCTTTCGAGGTGGATATTTGAAGACTTTTTCGAAACCTTTGACTTCCGCTCAGGAAAAAATATATCTTCACCGCTGTCAGGAGGGGGATCTGGATGCAAAAAACATTCTTATCGAACGAAATCTCCGCCTGGTCGCCCACATTGCAAAAAAATATCAGAATTCCGGGGAAGACCTCGAAGATCTGATCTCTATAGGAACTATTGGACTTATCAAAGCAATTTCCACATTCGACCATACACGCTGCGCAAGGCTTTCCACCTATGCTGCGCGCTGTATTGATAATGAACTTCTGATGATGTTCCGCTCCAAGAAAAAACATTCCAGGGAAATTTCGCTGCATGAACCGATCGGGACGGATAAAGAAGGAAATGAGATCAGCCTGCTGGATATTATCGAAAGCCCGCCGGTAGATATTGTAGAGGAGTATTCTACAAGAGAGGATATCAGGTTTTTGCTTTCTGTTTTGAAAGATACGCTTTCTGAGAAAGAATATCAGGTTATTTGTTTAAGATATGGGTTGTTTGGGATTGAGGAACAGACGCAGAGGGAGATTGCCACACAGCTCGGGATCAGCCGGTCGTATGTATCTAGAATTGAGAAGAATGCGTTGGAGAAGCTAAAGAAATTGTTCAACTACAGATAATAACACAAAGCTCATTCACAGCCGCTCAGATAAACGAAGCACAAAACAACATTCATAACAGATTTCCACATCGGAAAATATGCTAACTTCCAGTTCCGATGCATCGACGCATAATTCAGAACATAGAATAAGCCCACAGCATTTGCCATGGGCTTACTCTACAGTTTGAAAGCTTCAAAATCTCCTATGCTTCAGATCTTCTCAAGAGATCATATTTCTCAATTTCAACTCCAAGATCCACCGCGAGTTTCTGTTGCGGATGCGGTGCGCTCTCGACGGAATTTCCATCTTCATCATAGATCGCCTTCACCGTAGCTTCGATATTTCTGCCATCTGGTTTCATGATCTCGATGGTCTCACCTACAGTAAATTTATTTCTCTGGGTGATATGTGCGAAGCCGTTTTCATCAACTTCCTCTGCATATCCAAGATAAGTATATTCCTTAACATAGGTATTATTATCATAGATCTGCGTATTCTCATCTGGCTTGCCGTAGAAGAATCCTGTCGTAAACTGACGGTAGGTGCAGTTTGAGATCTGCTCCTGATACCAGGACATGTTTGCCTTGTATTTCTCCGGTGATTCCAGATAATCGTCAATCGCCTTGCGGTAGGTTCTTGCAACAGTCGCTACGTAGAGAGCTGTCTTCATGCGGCCCTCGATCTTGAGGCTGTCGATACCGCTGTTCAGGACATCATCCATGTGTTCTACCATGCACAGATCCTTTGAGTTAAAGATGTAGGTTCCTCTCTCGTTCTCAAAGACTGGCATGTACTCGCCTGGGCGTTTCTCCTCAACGATGGAATATTTCCAGCGGCATGGATGTGTACAGGCTCCCTGGTTAGCATCTCTTCCTACCAGATAGTTGCTGAGCAGGCAGCGTCCGGAATAGGAAATGCACATGGCACCGTGAACAAAAGTTTCAATCTCCATGTCATCCGGGATATTTGCACGGATCTCCTGGATCTCCTTGAGGGAAAGCTCACGCGCTGTTACAACACGCTTCGCTCCAAGGCGGTACCAGAATCTGTAGGTTTCATAGTTTGTATTGTTTGCCTGTGTACTGATATGGCACTCGATCTCCGGGCAGATCTCACGCGCATAGGTAAAGATTCCCGGGTCTGCGATGATAAGTGCATCCGGTTTTAATTCCTTGAGTTCCTGAAGATATTCTCTGACTCCCGGAAGGTCTCCATTGTGTGCAAGAATATTCACTGTGACATAAACTTTCACTCCATGCTCATGGGCAAAAGCGATCCCCTCTGCCATATCTTCATGGGAAAAGTTCTTGGCTTTGGCGCGGAGACCGAAGGCTTCACCGCCGATATATACTGCATCTGCGCCGAAGATGACTGCGATCTTGAGGACCTCAAGGCTGCTCGCCGGCACCAGTAATTCAATTTTTCTCATAATTTCCTCTTTCCTGTTTTACACTAAGTGAAATCCCGTCCCCCAGCGGCACGATGCTGGTAAGAAGCTGTGGATGGTGTTTCAGTTCATAGAGATATTCCCGCATCCTTTTGTAGATCGTGCGGTTTCTACGCTCTACCAGATAATGGGATTCGATCAGTTCGCCCTCCTGAAGCACGTTATCCGACAGAAGGATCCCTCCCGGTGCAAGCAGACGTACCACATCTGGAAGCCAGTGAATATACTGTCCCTTGGCTGCGTCCATAAAAATCAGGTCATATCGTCCCAAAAGTGTCGGAAGGATCTCACCTGCATCTCCTGTCAGAAAAGTGATCCTGTGTTCCTTTCCGGCTTTGCGGAAATTTTCTCTTGCGATGGGAATTCTCTTTTCATAGTTTTCTATCGTTGTGATATGCATATCCGGCTGTCCGTACTCACACATAAGAAGTGTGGAGAAGCCAACGGCTGTCCCCACCTCCAAAACCTGCATCGGCCGTTTGACCGCAAGCAGTACCTTCATGAAACTCTGCATTTCTTTACGTATGATCGGAACTTCATTCTCCAGGGCAAAACGTTCCAGTTCTTCAAGAAATGGTGTATTGCCCGTATCGAGAGAATTGATATATGCACGCATTCTCTCCTCTACGATCACGAAGTAACTCCCTCCTGCTCTGCATCCCCTGCCAGGATCCCCATGATCCTGTTCGGTGTATAGGCAGTGCTGAGAAGGTAGGTTCCCGGTCTCATCTTGCCACTGTAGTTAGACAGTTTCTCCTGGACCACAAACACCAGCGCATTATCGATCAGGCCCTTGCTCTTGAGAGTCTTCGCAATGTCATAACTGGTCGCATCTTCCTTGATGACAACCGTTACTTCCTGCCCTTCTCCCGGGCTCATCGCATGCTGGTTAAAAATGTCATAGCCGAACTGATATGTGACCTTACCGATCCAGATGATCAGAACTGCCACGCAGACATACAGTGCGATCTTAAAAAATCCTCCTGCCACTGCTACTCCGGCCGCCCCCATCCGGTCTCTCGTGTCTCCCATATTGGTTCTCCTTTCTTAGATCCGGGGAATATTCATCTCTATGCCGTCTGTCAGGGTCCGGCAGATCTTCTGCATCATCCTGCACAGGGCAAGCTCTGCATCCAGATAGGCATTTACTTCCGGAAAGCTGCGGAGTTCCTCGGATTCTCTGGCAAGCTGTTCTGCTTTTGCCAGGATATTCTCCGGATCTCCCTCATTCTGAAGTTTGAAGTTCTCAGCACGAAAATGCTGTACTCTCTGCGCCAGTTCCGGATTTTTGTTCAGGATTGCTTCCTGTTTCTTGAAATCTTTGTATACCTGGCACTTCTGGATCGAATTCAGAAGCGCATGAATATTCCTGTTTACTGTTTCCATCTGTATTGTTTATGCCTCCATGATGATCGGAAGAATCATCGGGCTTCTCTTGGTACGTTTCCAGAGGAACTCGCTGAGTGCATCCTTTACTACATTCTTGATCTTGCCCCAGTCGGTGATATTTCGTTCCAGGCAGGAATCCAGTGCGGATTCCACAACTTCCTTGGCATGTTCCATAAGATCCTCGGATTCCCTTACATAGACAAATCCTCTGGACACGATATCCGGTCCTGCAAGAACCACATTGCTGTGACGTTCCAGTGTCATGACTACGATCATGATTCCATCCTCAGCCAGATGCTGACGGTCACGAAGTACGATGTTTCCGACATCACCAACACCAAGTCCGTCGACAAGGATCGCTCCTGTGTGTACGGAACCTGTCACCTCTGCACTGTATTCATCCATCTCCAGAACATTCCCGGATGCCAGGATAAAGATATTTTCTTTCGGGATCCCAAGATCCTCTACAACATGCTTCTGCGCTGTCAGATGACGATATTCTCCATGAACCGGGATCGCATATCTCGGTTTGACAAGGGAATAGATCAGTTTGATCTCTTCCTGGCAGGCATGTCCGGAAACGTGGACATCCTGGAAGATAACCTTCGCACCCTTCATGGAGAGCTCGTTGATAACCTTGGATACTGCCTTCTCATTTCCAGGGATCGGGTTGGAACTGAAAATGATCGTATCATTTGGCTTGATCGTGATCTTCTTGTGGATATTTGCAGCCATACGGGAAAGAGCCGCCATGGACTCACCCTGGCTTCCTGTCGTGATCAGGACTACCTTATCATCCGGGTAATTCTTGACCTGGTCGATCTCGATCAGTGTATTCTCCGGGATACGTAAATAGCCAAGTTCAGACGCCACTGAAATGATATTGACCATACTGCGTCCCTCTACGGCTACCTTACGTCCGAAGCGGTATGCTGTATTGATGATCTGCTGTACACGGTCTACATTGGATGCAAATGTCGCGATGATGATCCTTGCGCTTCTGTGTTCGTTAAAAAGGCTGTCAAACACTTTACCAACTGTACGCTCAGACATTGTGAAGCCCGGACGTTCTGCATTGGTACTGTCGCACATCAGGGCAAGGACACCCTTCTTGCCGATCTCAGCAAAACGCTGCAGGTCGATCGCATCTCCGAATACCGGTGTATAGTCAACCTTAAAGTCTCCTGTATGGACTACAATTCCTGCCGGAGAATAGATTGCCAGGGCAGATGCATCCTGGATACTGTGGTTTGTCTTGATAAATTCGATCGCAAAATCACCGAGGTTGATGACCTGTCCGTGTTTTACTTCCTTGAGCTTGGTGGAACGCACCAGATTGTGTTCTTTGAGTTTGTTTGTGATCAGCCCCAGTGTCAGTTTGGTGGAATAGATCGGGACATTAACTTCCTTGAGTACATAAGGAAGGGCTCCGATATGGTCCTCATGTCCATGTGTGATCACAAATCCCTTGACCTTGGAAATATTTTCTTTAAGGTAGGTCACATCCGGGATAACAAGGTCGATTCCGAGCATGTCATCCTCCGGGAAGGAAAGACCGCAGTCTACGACCACAATGCTGTCACCGTACTCAAAAGCGGTGATGTTCATTCCGATCTGCTCCAATCCGCCTAACGGAATGATCTTGAGTTTGGAAGCACTCTTGCGTCCTCGCTTGCCTGTATTTCTGTTCTGGACTTTGGCAGGTGCCTTGAGAGCAGCTTTTGCCGGTGCTTTGGACTGGCCGCTTCTGAAATTAGATCTGCTGTTCCGCTCGCTTCTGTCTGTCTTGTCATTTCTGTTGTCGTTTCTGTCGCTGTTTTTGTCGTTGTGTCTGTTATTTCTCTGCTGCTTATTGTAACGATAATTGTTTTTTCTGTTTGTCGGTCTTTTGTTATCGTTTGGTCTTCTGTCGTAACTACTGTATTTTCGTTGAGTTTCTTTTGCTTCGGCTGTATTTTCAGTTACATTATTTTCACTCTTCAATCAAGCACCTCCATATTATTCCGTGCATTTTGTGCACACTAATGTAGGAATACCGTGGGCATTCCTTCCAAATTTGCCTTGCAGATTATATTTTTGATTTTGCTTACATTTCAAGATCTACGTCATCAAGCATCTGCTCAAAAACTTTATAAACTGCCTGCAGTTCTTCGTCGTCTTCTACCATCTCATAGCAGGCTTCCGGCTCTGTGCCTGCGGAAACATCCTTAAGGATATATGCAGTTGCTTCCTCATCCATAGAGTCTGATACCAGAAGATAGGATACTCCTCCTATCATCGTCTGCTCTTCGATATAAAATTCTTCTACTGTTCCGTCCGGAGACTGAAATTTGATTTTTTCCATTTTGTCACCCTTATTTCATCACCAGAGAATCAAGATATCCCTGTAAAATAAAAACTGCTGCAAGTCCATCCAGATACTGCTTACGGTTTTCTCTCCGCACGCCCGCCTCCATGAGAGTTCGATCTGCTTCTACAGTTGTCAGTCTTTCGTCCCACATGACAACCTCAAGCCCGGTACGTCTCTTCAGCATCTCGCCAAACTCCAGCGCTTTCTCTGCACGTTCCCCCACGGTGTTATTCATGTTCTTCGGATAACCGACCACGATCCGCTCTACACCGTATTCTTCTACCAGAGCTTCAATGCTCGCAAGGGTCTTACGCAGCTTGTTTTCCTGTTTTCTCCAGATCGTATCCAGTCTTTGGGCAGTCAGTCCCAAAGGGTCACTGACTGCCACGCCGACTGTCTTAGATCCATAATCCAGTCCAAGAATCCGCATACTAACGTTCCCAGGATTTGTTCTTGATATACTCGTTTAACAGTTCCTCTACCAGTTCATCTCTCTCAACTTTCATGATCATGCTTCTGGCTCCTTTGTGGCTGGTGATGTAAGTCGGATCACCGGACATAATATAACCTACGATCTGATTGACCGGATTATATCCCTTCTCATCCATTGCGTTGTAAACCAGGTCCAGGACTTCCTTTACTTCCAGTTCCTGATCCGGTTTGGTTCTGAAATATTGTGTATTTCCTAAATTGTTTTCTGCCATTTTCTCTCACGTCCTTAATAAGATTTCTTTTTTATTTTAATATAAATCTTCACAAATTGCAAGAAGCACATGCTCATCTGCAAAATCAACTGCTTTTGCCTTTACGAGATCGTTGACTTTGTGTGCATCTGTCTTCTCGATGACTGCACGTACATATTCTTTGCTGTGTGCCATAAAATAGGTTTTACCGCCGATCTCCACTTCTTCTTCAAGGAGCAGCTCCAGAGTCCTGCCGATCATGGCGGTTTCGTATTCTTTTGCACGAATCTCATGCAGTTTCAGCATTTTTTCACTTCGCTGTGCCTTGACTGCTTCTGTAAGCTGTCCATCCATAGCTGCGGCTTTGGTTCCCTGTCTTCTGGAATATTTAAAAATATGTGTCTCGTAGAAATGAATATTTTTTACAAATTCATAAGAATCTTCGAAATCTTCCTCTGTCTCCATCGGGAAGCCTACGATCACATCTGTTGTCAGTGCCGGTGCCGGATAAAATCTGCGGATCAGTTCGCATTTCTCTGCATATTCCGGTGCGCTGTATCTGCGGTTCATATTCTTGAGGGTCCTGTCACAACCACTCTGCAGGGAAAGATGGAAATGCGGGCACACCTTCGGGAGAGCGGAGATCCCCTCCATGAATTCTTCTGTAATGATACGCGGCTCCAGTGATCCCAGACGGATCCGGGCAATCCCATCCACTTCATGTACTGCCTGGATCAGTGACAGGAGGCTTTCTCTTTCTTCCTTCGGGAAATCCAGTCCATAGGAGCTCAGATGGATCCCGGTAAGAACAACTTCTTTGTAACCTCTTGCTGCAAGAGTACGTACTTCCTCAAGGACCTCTGCGATCTTTCTGCTGCGTACACGGCCTCTTGCATAAGGGATGATGCAGTAAGTACAGAACTGGTTGCATCCGTCCTGAACTTTGATATAGGCACGCACATGTTCTGCAGTGTAACCGATGGAAAGGTCCTCGTATTCCTTTGTCTTGTTGATCTCGATGACTTTTACCTTCTTGGCATGTTCTTTTTCGTATTCCTCGAGAGCTTCTACGATCTGTTTTTTCTGGTTGTTTCCAAGGATCAGGTCCACAGCACTGTCCGCCTCCAGTTTCTGTGTATCTGTCTGGACATAACATCCTGTTGCCACGACAATGGCATCCGGATTCATTTTTTTTGCTTTGTGGAGCATCTGTCTGGATTTACGGTCTGCGATATTGGTGACTGTGCAGGTATTGATCAGATAAATATCCGCCCCTTCTTCAAAAGGAACGATCTCATATCCTGCTTTTTCCAGAAGCTGCTGCATGGCCTCTACTTCGTATGCATTTACTTTGCAGCCCAGGTTGTGAAGGGCAACTTTTTTACTCATATTTTACCTCGATCATTCTTTTAGTTGTTTTATTTTTTCAGACTTTGTTATGTTTTTCATTGAAATTTCATTATATTTTCCCTTGACTTTTTCAGGGGGTACAGGTAAGATTACTCTTGAAAGAGTTACTGTTCACTTTGTTCACAGTAACTTGGCCAAAATGCATTCCACATCACCTTCGGTGATAGCATTTTGCCCTGTATGTCTCGGGATTTTGCCATATCCATGGCAAAACACCTCGCGGGATACTACCGGTGAGCAGTTACTTTACTAATAATAAAGGAGGATTTATCATAATGAAAACATTAAAGATTTCTCTGAACTCAATCGATAAAGTGAAGGCATTTGTGAACGAGATCAGCAAATTCGACTGCGATTTTGATCTGGTTTCCGGAAGATATGTGATCGATGCCAAATCTATCATGGGTATCTTCAGTCTGGATCTTTCCAAACCGATCAACCTGAACATCCACGCAGAGGGAAGTACTCTCGATACAATCCTGGCTGTTGTTGAGCCATATGTTATTGAGTGATTCTGCATCGTGCCGGTTTCTGACCGGACATACCAGATTTTAAAACAGCTTCATTGTGTGACCACATATGAAGCTGTTTTTATTTTGCTTTTTTACTGGATTTCGATGATTTCTGTTGTGGCCAGTGCTTCTTCCATCAGCTGGTCGATCTTCTCGTTCAGTTTCTCCTCGGATCTGCGGATCACTTTGAGGTTTGGTTTTGTTACAGGATGTTTTGCAACAAAAATCGTACAGCAGTCTTCAAACGGCTGGATAGAAGTCTCGAATGTGTTGATCTTTCTGGAAATCTGAACGATCTCCTCCTTGTCAAATCCGATAACCGGACGGTATACAGGAAGCTCGCATGCCTCATCTGTTGCAGCAAGACTCTGTAAAGTCTGGCTCGCTACCTGTCCAATGCTCTCTCCTGTGATCAGACCAAGGCATTTATCCTTGCGTGCAAAATGCTCTGCGATACGCATCATGTAACGGCGCATGATGATCGTCAGTTCTTCATGCGGGCACTGATCGTAAATATAAAGCTGGATATCTGTAAAATTGACCACGTGCAGACGGATCGGTCCGCTGTAGCGTGCTACCAGTTTTGCAAGATCTACAACTTTCTGTTTTGCACGCTCGCTGGTGTACGGCGGAGCGTGGAAATAAACGGCTTCGATCTTGACACCACGTTTTGCGATCATGTATCCGGCAACAGGGCTGTCGATACCGCCGGAAAGAAGGAGCATTGCCTTGCCGTTTGTTCCGATCGGCATTCCTCCCGGTCCTGGAAGAGTCTCGGAATATACATAGATCTTGTCACGGATCTCTACGGACAGTGTCATTTCCGGATGATGTACATCTACAGATGCCTCCGGGAATGCATCCAGGATCTTTTCTCCGATTCCTGCGCTGACTTCCATGGAAGTGATCGGGTAGGATTTCTTGGCTCTTCTTGTGTAGACTTTGAAGCTTCCGGCATATCCCGGGTATCTTGCTTCCATATAAGATACGACATCTTTTGCCATCTGGTCAAATCCCTGATCTTCGTAGATCACGACCGGGCTGATACCTACGATACCAAATACTCGCTGCAGAGCCTCCACAGCCTCGTCAAAATCATATTTCTCCGGACAGAACACGTATACACGGCCCTGTTCCTTGGTTACTGTAAATTCGCCTTCTACCGGCTCCAGAGCCAGTTTCATCTGCTTTACAAGGGCATCTTCAAAAAGATATCTGTTTTTTCCCTTGATGGCGATCTCTGCATATTTGATCAAAAATGCATGAAATATCATACTGTTCCTCCTGATTATTTTCTTGAATATCGTCTGAGCATCGGAACCAGAGTTTTCATGGTTTCCAGGAAATAGTCTGCTTCTTCGATGGTATTTTCTTCACAGAAACTTAAGCGGACGGTGCTTTCGATCTGGTCCTTGGACATTCCCATGGCACTTAAAGTTGCGCTTGGTTTTCTCTTGTGGCTGGAGCATGCGCTTCCTGCGGAAATGTAGATTCCCTTATCTTCCAGGGAATGAAGCAGGACTTCGCTTCGAACGCCCATCACGCTGATACTTAAGATCTGCGGTGCGCCCTCACGGAGCGGCATTCCGTTGATGCGGATGTCTTCGATCTGGGAAAGTCCCTCGGCAATGTGCTCTTTGAGCTGATACATATGCTCTACATTCTCATCCAGATTCTTGTAAATCTGTCCGGCTGCCACACCAAGTCCGGCGATCCCAGGTACGTTGTCGGTTCCTGAACGCATGCCGCTCTGCTGACCGCCGCCAAGGATCTGCGGGATGATCTTGACTTTCTCATTGATGTACAGGAAACCGATTCCTTTCGGCCCGTGGATCTTGTGTCCACTGACTGCGAGAAGGTCGATCCCCATTTTTTTCGGATAGATACGGTATTTGCCGAATCCCTGGATCGCATCCACGTGATAGAGCGCCCTCGGGCTCTTTTCATGGACCATCCTGGCGATCTCCTCGACCGGCATCACTGCACCGACTTCGTTATTTACAAGCATGGTAGATACCATGATCGTGTCTGGTCTCAGAACGGCTTCCAGTGCTTCCATCTTCACTCTGCCCTGTGCGTCTACCGGGAGGTAGGTGATCTCAAATCCCTGCTCCTGAAGGTACAGTGCCGGCTGGCTGACCGCCGCATGCTCTACAGATGTGATGATGATGTGGTTTCCGTTTCGTTTGTTTGCCATTGCACCACCAATGAGTGCAAGGTTGTCAGACTCTGTACCACCGGAAGTAAACAGGATCTCTTTTTCCTGTACTTTCAGGATTCCGGCGATCGTCTTTGTTGCTTCTTTTACATATTTCTCCGCATCTACACCCTTGAGATGCATGGCAGATGGATTTCCGAAGTCCTCTGTCATGGTCTTTACTACGATGTCTTTGACGGAATCGTAGCATCTGGTGGTGGCGGAATTATCAAAATAAACTTCCATAATTTCCTCTTTATTATTGTATCCGTATTAATTTTCAAGCTGGAACATGAGAACAGACAGGATCGCAAGTCCTGCTGTCTCTGTGCGGAGGATCCGTCGTCCGAGGGTGATCGGCTTCGCTCCTCCTTCGATCGCAGCTTTTACTTCTTTTTCTTCGAAACCGCCCTCCGGTCCGATGAAGATCCCGATGGACTGTCCCGGTTCTATCGCCGCAAGGATTTCCTTTGTCTCTGGCATTCCCTTTGCAAGTTCATAAGGGATCAGGCGGATATCCATGGATTCCGCGTATTTCAGAGCTTCTTTAAAGCTGATGACATCATGTACATGCGGGATCAGCATTCGCTTGGACTGCTTCGCCGCGCTCTCTGCAATCTGCTGCCAGCGGTCGACTTTTTTGGCGGCCTTTTTGCCATCCAGTTTGACGACACAGCGTCTGGTCTCCACCGGAATGACTTCGTATGCGCCAAGCTCGACTGCTTTCTGTATGATCAGTTCCATCTTATCCGCTTTCGGCAGGCCCTGGAACAGATAAATCCTGCTTGGGAGCTCATAATCCGGCTCCTGAGAATAAATGATGTGAAGGAGCACCTCGTCCGGCTCAAAAGCCTCGATCGTACAGCGGTATTCACATTTGCCGCCGTCGCTGATCCACAGTTCCTCTCCCTGTTTCATACGAAGGACATTGGCGATATGGTTCACATCGGTCCCTGTGATATGGATCTGGTGCGCTTCCTCATCAATCTGATGCGGTTCTACAAAAAATCTCTGCATGAGATCAGTCCTTTCTTGCAGTTACGCAGACCCATTCGCCCTGCTTTGTAACTTCTACCAGAGTAAGACCGGCTTTCTCTACTGCTTCTCTGACAACTTCTTCCTTGACATCAAGGATTCCGGAAGTGATGTAGTATGCACCTTTTTTCATCTGATGAACGATAACCGGGGTCAGCGGAACGAGAACATCTGCAAGGATGTTTGCAGCTACGATATCGTATCTCTCATATCCGACTTCATTCTGTACTTCAACGTCATCGATGATGTTTCCGATCATCATATCAAAAGAATCATCTTCAATCTGGTTTGCTTCTTTGTTATCCTGTACAGCAGAAACTGCACATGGATCAAGGTCTGTTCCGACAACATGTCCTGCACCGAGTTTGAGGGCTGTGATTCCAAGGATTCCGCTTCCTGTTCCTACATCGAGGATCTCTGCGCCGCGGGTCACATATTTCTTGAGCTGACGGATCACGAGCTGTGTTGTCTCGTGCATACCGGTTCCAAATGCTGTACCCGGGTCAATGTGAAGGATCATTTTGTCCTTATCTTCTTCTTTGACTTCTTCCCAGGATGGAACGATCAGGATATCATCTACATAGAACTGATGGAAAAATTCTTTCCAGTTGTTGATCCAGTCCTTATCTTCTGTCTCGGATTCTTCGATCGTGCCTTCTCCGATGTCCATGAAAGTACGCAGTTCTTCCAGTGCGTTTCTTACATCACGAAGAATGCTCTCCTTGTCGGCATCTTCTTCCAGATAAAAATTCAGATATGCGATCCCGTCATCTGCCGGTCCTTCCGGCATGATATCAACGAACATCTGAGCTTTATCTTCTTCTGTGAGCGGCTGATGGTCCTGGATCTCAGCACCCTCTACGCCGATCTCTGCCAGTGTGCAGATGATCATGTCCTCTGCTTCTGTTTTTGTTTTAATGGTAAAACGATTCCACTTCATATATTTTAATCTCCTGTCTATTATATGCGACAATTTTACGATACTTACGGATTGTTCCGCAGCAAGCTTTTGTTCTTTTAACCCTGGTATCTAATATACATGAAACCACAAAAAAAGAAAAGAGGGAAACCCTCTTTTCCTTAAACTTTTTAGTCCTCAAAAGTTTCTTTGAGTTTATCCATAAAACTCTTTTTCTTCTTTTCGGATTTCTCGGAACCGCCTTTTTTCTCATCGAGGTTGACGTTTCCGCAGGCTTCGTCGAACTTGCGGAGTGCTTCTTTGGCTTCCTCATTGAGTTTGGTCGGAACCTGAACGATCAGGGTAACGTAGTGGTCACCACGGACATTCTTGTTTCTCAGGGATGGAACACCCTTACCCTTGAGACGGATACGTGTGTCGGTCTGTGTTCCTGGTTTTACTTCGTATACAACGTCACCATCAACAGTATTTATATGGATCTCACCACCCAGTGCTGCCTGTGCATAAGTCAGCGGTGCGGTAGAGAAGATATTCATATCCTGTCTCTGGAAGATCGGGTGACGTGCTACATTTACTTCTACGAGAAGGTCGCCTCTCGGTCCGCCATTGGTTCCTGGTTCACCCTTATCACGGATACGGATGCTCTGTCCGTTGTCGATACCGGCCGGGATGGAAACCTGGATCTTCTTACGTGCGGAAGTATATCCTGTTCCATGGCAGGCACTGCATTTATCCTTGATGATCTTACCAGATCCGTTACAGTCCGGACAGGTCTGTACATTACGGACCATACCAAACATGGACTGCTGTGTATAGACGATCTGACCTTCTCCTTTACATTTCGGACAGGTAGTTGGCTGTGTTCCTGGTTTTGCTCCTGTTCCATGACAGGTGGTACATTCGTCCTTAAGCACGATCTCCAGTTCTTTGTCACAGCCGAATACAGCTTCTTCAAAAGTAATATTTACACGGGCACGTAAATTGGCACCTTTCATCGGTCCGTTGTTGGCACGGCGTCTTCCGCCGCCTCCAAACAGATCTCCGAAAATGTCTCCAAAAATATCTCCCATATCTGCGCCATCGAAACCGCCAAATCCACCGTAGCCGCCGGCTCCACCGCCGCCCTGCTCAAATGCAGCGTGACCAAACTGGTCGTACTGTCTACGTTTGTCTGCATCACTTAAGACACTGTATGCTTCTGTTGCTTCTTTGAATTTGGCCTCTGCTTCTTTATCTCCCGGGTTTACGTCCGGGTGATATTTCTTGGCTAATTTTCGGTATGCGCTCTTCAGTTCTGATTCACTGGCAGTCTTGCTGACACCCAGGACCTCATAGTAATCTCTTTTATCAGCCATCTTTTCTCTTTCCTATATGTGTTATTAGTTTTATTTTTCTTATATCCAAGATGCCTCCCGCGCAGACGGAATGTGTGCGCCGGAGGCTTATTGTTTTTACTTTACTGTCTGGTTCTCAGTAACTTTTATTTAGACTTCTTTGTAGTCAGCGTCTACAACATCATCGCCATAGCCTGCTTCATTTCCACCCTGAGCTGCGCCTGCTCCCGGGTTCGGACCAGCCTGGCCGCCTGCCTGCTGTGTCTGCTCATACATTTTAGCGAAAAGCTTCTGAGCACTTTCCATCATCTTTTCCTGAGCTGCTTTGATGTCTGCGATCTGAGCATCTGTCAGTTCTGCGTTTGCTGTCTGAGCAAGCAGATCTTTGAGTGCGTTCAGGTCTGTCTCAACTGCTGCTTTGTCGTTAGCGTCGATCTTGTCGCCAGCTTCTTTGAGTGCATTCTCAACCTGGAATACCATGGAGTCTGCGTTGTTTCTTGTGTCGATTCCCTCTTTACGTTTCTTATCCTGAGCTTCGAACTCAGCAGCTTCTTTGACTGCTTTGTCGATCTCGGAATCAGACATGTTGGAACCTGCTGTGATTGTGATGTGCTGCTCTTTACCTGTTCCAAGGTCCTTAGCAGATACATTTACGATACCGTTGGCATCGATATCAAATGTAACCTCGATCTGCGGAACACCACGACGTGCTGGCGGGATTCCATCCAGACGGAACTGTCCGAGGGATTTGTTGTCTTTTGCGAACTGACGCTCACCCTGTACAACGTTGATATCTACAGCTGTCTGGTTGTCTGCTGCTGTGGAGAAGATCTGGCTCTTCTTGGTCGGGATTGTTGTATTTCTCTCGATCAGACGAGTTGCGATACCACCCATTGTCTCGATGGACAGTGACAGCGGAGTAACATCCAGAAGAAGGATATCGCCGGCACCTGCATCACCTGCAAGTTTACCACCCTGTACGGAAGCACCAAGTGCAACACATTCATCCGGGTTCAGGGATTTGCTTGGCTCTTTGCCTGTGAGCTGTTTTACTTTGTCCTGTACAGCCGGGATACGTGTAGATCCACCTACCAGAAGTACCTGACCAAGTTCGGAAGCTGTGATTCCTGCATCAGACAGTGCACGGCGAACCGGCTCTGCTGTCTTCTCTACCAGGTCATGTGTCAGCTCATCGAATTTAGCTCTTGTAAGGTTCATATCGAAATGCTTCGGTCCTTCTGCTGTTGCAGTGATGAACGGAAGGTTGATGTTTGTTGTTGTTGCGGAAGAAAGTTCTTTTTTAGCTTTCTCTGCTGCTTCTTTCAGTCTCTGAAGAGCCATCTTATCTGCACTTAAGTCTACGCCTTCTGCTTTCTTGAATTCCTCGATCATCCAGTCTGTAATTTTCTGGTCGAAGTCATCACCACCAAGACGGTTGTTACCAGCTGTGGAAAGAACTTCGATGACACCATCACCGATCTCGATAACGGATACATCGAATGTACCACCACCTAAGTCGTAAACCATGATCTTCTGCTCTTTCTCGTTGTCAAGACCATATGCAAGAGCTGCTGCTGTAGGCTCGTTGATGATACGTTTTACATCAAGACCTGCGATCTTACCAGCATCTTTGGTTGCCTGACGCTGAGCATCGTTGAAGTAAGCCGGAACTGTGATAACTGCTTCTGAAACAGTTTCTCCAAGGTATCCTTCTGCGTCTTTTTTCAGTTTCTGAAGGATCATAGCGGAGATTTCCTGCGGAGAATATTTCTTCTCGTCGATAGTTACACGGTAATCTGTACCCATCTCTCTCTTGATTGAGGAGATTGTTCTGTCAGCGTTTGTTACTGCCTGACGTTTTGCAGGCTCACCTACAAGACGTTCTCCTGTTTTTGTGAAAGCAACTACGGATGGTGTTGTTCTTGCACCTTCTGTATTAGCGATAACGGTCGGCTGTCCACCTTCCATTACGGCTACACAACTGTTTGTTGTACCTAAGTCAATACCAATGATTTTTCCCATGATAAATTCCTCCTGATAAATATCTAAATATATGAAATATTAATTAGCCACTTTAACCATGCTGTGACGAACTACGAATCCTTTATAGGTGTAACCTTTCTGAAGTTCCTCTACAACAATGTTCTCTCCGACAGATTCATCCTCCACATGCATGACTGCGTTGTGGAAATCTGGATTGAATTCCTTGCCGACTGCTTCGATCGGTTCTACTCCCATGCCTTCCATTGTGGTGGTAAGCTGTTTGTAGATCTTCTCCATTCCATCAGCAAACGGATCATCCTGTGGTGCCTGTGCAAGTCCTCTCTCAAAATTATCCACAACCGGAAGGATCTTCTCGATGATGTCCTTTGCTCCGATCACATACATGCTGGATTTCTCTTTCTCCGTACGTTTACGGAAGTTATCGAACTCAGCCATGTTACGTTTCAGTCTGTCTGTCAGTTCTTCGATCTGCTGTTCTAATTTATTGTCTTTTTTCTTCTTGCCGAAGAAAGATGTTTTGGATTTGGTTTCTTTATCGTCGTCTGCCTCAGGGGCTTTCTCCGCTTCTGCGTCCTGTCCTGCCGTTGCTTCCGGCGATTCTTCTGTCGGCTCGTTCACAGTTTCTGTTTCCGGAATGTCTTTCTCTGTTTCTTCCTGCTCATTTGCCGTGTTTTTATTTTCTTCTGACACCTTTGTTTTACCGCCTTTCTGCCTGGCTGCTAGCCGTCTTCATTGCTTTTATTTTTTATGAAAACCTGATCAAGTTCGACCTTGAGGGTCTTCAAGCTGTTTACTACATTCTCGTAATCCATTCGCTTCGGTCCTACAATACCGATCGTTCCATGCATTCCCTCTCCCAGTTCATAGGTTGCGGTTACAACGCTGCAATCCTTCATGGTCGAGATCGGAAGTTCGTCTCCGATGTACACCTGAACTCCGGTATTGTCATCTGCCATCCGCTCCTTGACCAGATCTACCAGCTGCTGCTTCTCCTCGAAAGTGGAGATCAGTCCGGTTGCTCTCGTCGTATCCGATAACTCCGGATACTTGAAGAAGTTCGTGGCTCCTGACGTATAGATTTCCATGTCGTCCTCATCCACATGAATCGTAGCTGCCACTGCATCCAGCACCTTGGCCACCAGCTTACTGTGAATACCTGCCTGTTCCTTAAGTCTGGCGATCATTCCAAGATTGATATCCTGGATCGGCAGTCCGTTCAGATTGGTATTCAGAAGCAGGTTCAGCTTCAGGATCGTCTCATCGTCCATCTCTTCATCCAGATCGATGATCTGATTTCGGATGACGTTGCCTTCGCATACAACAACTGCTACCAGCTGCAATTCATTGACACGGGATAACTGAATAAATTTCAGTTTGCTTCCGCTGTACTGAGGAACCGAAACCATCGTTGCGTAATTGGTGTTCGAGGCGAGGACACGTGCTACATTCTTAAGCACTTTCTCCATCTTATCTGTCTTCTCGATCATCAGATTACGGATCTCTGCAATCTCGTCTTCCTTCTCCCGCATCAGTTCATCCACATAAAGCCTGTAGCCCTTATCAGAAGGTATTCTTCCTGCCGATGTATGTGGCTGAACGATATATCCCATGTCTGTCAGATCAGACATCTCGTTCCGGATTGTTGCTGAGCTGACATTCAGATCCTTGTCCTTGGAAATCGTCCTGGATCCTACTGGTTCGCCTGTCTCCATGTATGTCCTGATGATCGCCTTGAGAATCCGTTTCTTACGATCTGTCAGTTGTTCATCCATGTTCCCAGCTCCTTTCCGTTTAGTCTGTTAGCACTCATCATTAAGGAGTGCTAACATCTATAGTGTTAAGATAGCACTGTCGTTATTATTTGTCAACAGATAATTACGAATTTTTTGAAAAAAACATAAAAATCACAGTTCCGACACAGATAGGGAAACTCCGACAATTCTGGCAGGACCTTCTCTGTGTTCGACACTGTGATTCTCTTAATCTTCCTGTATTATGATATATCTGTTTTACTTTACAGACCGCTTCTGCGGATCGCTTCTACTACTTCTTTGATCTTCTCCGGAGGGAGTACCAGTGCGAAACGTACATATCCTTCTCCGTGCGGGCCAAAGCTTGCTCCTGGTGTCACGATGACGCCGGCTTTTTCCATCAGTTCCATACAGAATGCCATGCTGTCTGTACGTCCTCCCGGGATCCTTGCCCAGACGAACATCGTTCCCTTGCCATTTGGAAGGTCCCAGCCGATCTCGCGGAGACCATTGCAGAGTGCATCCCTTCTCTCCTGATACATCTGGCACTGCTCCTGAACGCTTTCAAGAGGTCCTTTGAGTGCCGCGATCGCTGCTTTCTGGATCGGAAGGAACATTCCGAAATCAATCTGGCTTCTGAGTTTGCGGAGTGCCGCGATCACATCCGGGCGGCCTACGAGAAAACTGATCCTTGCGCCTGTTACATTAAAGGACTTGGAAAGGCTGAAGAATTCTACGCCAATCTCCTTTGCTCCTTCTGTTGCAAGGAAACTTCCACCATGTGCTCCGTCAAAGATGATGTCGCTGTATGCATTGTCATGGATGATCAGAATGTCATATTTCTTCGCAAATGCTATAATTTCTTCGTAAAGTCCCGGTGTGGCAATGCTTCCTACCGGGTTGGATGGCAGAGAAACTACCATGTATTTGGCTTTGCGTGCTACTTCCTCCGGGATATCCTTTACATATGGAAGAAAATCGTGCTCTGCGACGAGCGGATAGTAGTATGGCTCTGCTCCTGCCATCAGGCTGCCTGCGGCAAATACCGGATAACATGGGTCTGGAAGAAGGACAACATCTCCCTCATCGCAGAGTGCCATTCCAAGATGTCCCATTCCTTCCTGGCTGCCGTAAACGGTCATGACCATGTCCGGTGTCAGCTCTACGTCAAAACGTTTCTTATAATAGTCACAGACTGCTTCCAGAAGTTCCGGAAGATCCCTGAGACTGTATTTCCAGTTATTGTCATCCATGGCCGCCTCTGCCAGAGCTTTCTTGATGTGTTCCGGTGTTTTGAAGTCCGGCGTTCCCACACTCATATTATAAATTTTCATGCCCTGTGCTTCCAGTTCCATACGTCTGTTATTCAGGGCTGCAAAGATTTCTTCTCCAAATCTGTCTAATCTCTTGGAAAACTGCATATCGATTTACCTCTTTCGTTTCTGTTCAGGCATCATACCTGCCGTTCGTTCTATTGTAGCACTCTCTCCATTACTGTACAAGAGTAAAGTACACTAGTCATCCAATTCTTCCAGATTTTTCTTAAGTTCGATCATCTTGTCACGGAGTTCTGCTGCCTGTTCGAAGTTCAGACTTGCTGCTGCCTCGCGCATCTGCTTCTCAACTTTGGTGATCAGCCTGGTAAGTTCTTTGCGGTTCATGGACTCCGGATCTTTCTTGAGTTTCGCTTCAGTCTCGGCAACTGCCTTGGAAACTGTGATCAGGTCGCGGACTGCTTTCTTAATTGTGGTCGGCGTGATTCCATGTTCTTTGTTGTAGGCTTCCTGGATGCTTCTTCTTCGCTCGGTCTCCTGAATGGCTTTTCGCATGGAATCGGTCATGACGTCCGCATACATGATAACGTGGCCTTCGCTGTTTCGGGCGGCTCGGCCGATCGTCTGGATCAGAGAAACTTCTGAACGGAGAAAACCTTCTTTGTCTGCATCGAGGATTGCAACCAGTGTGATCTCCGGGATGTCAAGACCTTCTCGGAGAAGGTTGATCCCGACAAGTACGTCAAAGACATCCAGTCGCATATCGCGGATGATCTCTGCACGTTCCAGCGTGTCAATGTCAGAGTGGAGGTAGCGGACGCGGATTCCTACATCCTTCATGTATTCCGTCAGGTCTTCTGCCATTCGTTTAGTCAGAGTCGTGATCAGGATCTTGTGGCCCTTGTCCACTTCTTTGTTTACTTCGCTGATCAGATCGTCGATCTGTCCTTCGACCGGGCGGACTTCTACCTTCGGATCGAGAAGTCCTGTCGGACGGATGATCTGTTCTGCACGGAGAAGTTCGTGCTCTGCCTCATACTGTCCCGGTGTTGCAGAGACAAACAGGACCTGGTCGAGTTTGTTTTCGAACTCATCGAAGCTTAACGGGCGGTTGTCCTTGGCAGATGGCAGGCGGAAACCGTAGTCGACAAGCGTCTGCTTACGGCTTTGGTCTCCGGCGTACATTCCACCGACCTGAGAGACTGTTTTGTGGGACTCATCTATAATAAGAAGAAAATCATCCTTAAAGTAGTCCATCAGGGTATATGGCGGCTGGCCCGGTGCAAGCCCGGTAAGGTGTCTCGAGTAGTTCTCGATTCCGGAACAGAAGCCGGTTTCTTTCATCATTTCTACATCGAAGTTGGTACGCTCGGCGATACGCTGCGCTTCAATCAGCTTATCCTCGCTCTTGAAATAGGAAACCTGTTCTTTCATTTCTTCCAGGATCGCATCGGCTGCTTTCTGGATTTTTTCCTGTGGAACAACGTAATGGGATGCAGGGAAAATCGCAGCGTGCTTCAGTTCATTGCGGATCTCACCTGTCAGAACATCTACTTCTGTGATGCGGTCAATCTCATCTCCGAAGAATTCTACGCGGATCGCACGGTCTGAGTAGTTGGCAGGAAAAATCTCCAGCACATCGCCCCGCACGCGAAAAGTACCTCGATGGAAATCCATCTCGTTGCGGTTATACTGGATATCGATCAGTTCTTTGATCACATCATCCCTGTCCTTCTCCATCCCCGGGCGCAGAGAGATCATCATATCAAAAAATTCTTCCGGTGCACCCAGACCGTAGATGCAGGATACAGAGGAAACCACTATGACGTCTTTGCGCTCGCAGAGTGCCGCCGTTGCAGAGAGGCGGAGCTTATCGATCTCGTCGTTAGTGGAAGCGTCCTTTGCTATATAGGTGTCGGTAGATGGGACGTATGCTTCTGGCTGGTAGTAATCATAATAGGAGACAAAGTATTCTACTGCGTTCTCAGGGAAGAATTCCTTCATCTCGCCGTAAAGCTGCGCTGCCAGTGTTTTATTGTGCGCAAGTACCAGGGTTGGTTTGTTGAGCCGGGCGATGACATTCGCCATCGTGAAGGTCTTACCGGAGCCGGTGACACCAAGCAAAGTCTCGAACTGGTTGCCTTCCTTGAAGCCCTTGACTAGCTGCTCGATTGCCTGCGGCTGATCGCCGGTGGGGTGATATTCGGAGTGTAGTTTGAAGATTTGTTGTGAATTTTGCACAAAAGCACCTCCTGGTTGTATGTTGAAAAAGTTCAATGCTATTCTTTTTGCAATTCTATTGCATTTGTGTTTCCAAATATTTCTCACATAAATGATTATTTAGAAGAGATGGCAAAGACCATCTACGACTATTGGTTTGTGCAGTTTGAGTTTCCTGATGGAAACGGAAATCCATATAAAACTTCAGGTGGAGCCTTATTATACAATGAAGTTCTCAAAAAAGAGATTCCATTTCTTCACTTTTTGCAATAGGTTTGATATCCACATCAGAATCCGAACGGAAGTCACCCCTTGCATAAGAACCATAAAGGATTATCTGGCGTACATGAGAGCCATAAATCTTTTTGATAGCCTCCACATATTCTTCAATTAAATCCTGCATAAGCTTAGACATACATCTCACCTCACTTCTCATCTACCTCAATTGTGTCCATCATTGCTATTTTTAGTATATCATTTCACATAAAAGAAGTACAGAACAAGCGAATATTTGTTCTGTACTTTTTATAAGTTCTATTCTATCAGACCTCCACCTCAAACGGCAGCCGATCGAGGATGTCTTTCTGCATATCCACTCCCGGGTAGACTTCGATCAATTTCAGGCCTTTGGGGGTGAGGCGGAAGACGCAGCGTTCTGTTACGTAGAGGACTTTCTGGCCGTTTTCGATCGCGCGTTTTGCGGAGAAGCTGATGCTTGAGACGTTCTCTACAAATTTAGGGATCTCGCCTTCTTTGTGGATGGTTACGACACCCTTTTCCTGGGTGACTTCCAGACCTTTGGCGTTGAAAGTCATGCAGAAAACTACGGTTGGGGTCTTGGCTGTGATATTGGCAAAGCCACCGATGCCTGCAAAGGCCCCTGTTCCTCTGTGGGCATTGATATTTCCGTAACGGTCTGCCTCCAAACCGCCCATAAAGCAGATATCCAGCCCACCGTTGTCATACAGGTCAAACTGGTTTGCCATATCATAAACGGAAGCGGCACCAATCATTGCCCCAAATGCTTCGCCCGAAACAGGAAATCCCCCGATTCCTCCGGACTCCACCGTGAGCGTGATCATATCGAGCATCCCACTCTTTCGCGCATATCTGGATACCATTTCCGGAATTCCGATTCCTATGTTTACAATATCATCCACTCGCAGCTCTTTAGCGGCTCTTTTTCCTATGATATTTGCCGGAACGTTGTTTTTACGCTGCTTCTGGGAGAGGTCATTGATCTTCTCATTCCAGGTATGCCATTCTTTGTACGGGATCTCAAAACTTCCGGTAAGTGCCGTGTATGCTTCATTTCGCTCCTCCGGCTCTGCCACAACGATCGCATCGACCAGACAACCCGGAATGATGGCGTTACGCGGACGGGACGGCGTGTCTACGAGACGATCCACCTGTACGATGACCTTTCCACGGTTTGCTTTGACCGCCTGACAGATGGACAGTGCGTCGCCGGACATGAACATATCATCAAAGGTGATATTTCCTTTTCTGTCTGCAGCAGTTCCCTTGATCATGGCAATCGTGATCTTTGGAAGTTTATAATAAAGAAATTCATCCCCATCCACTTCCACATGCTTCACCAGTGAATCATCGATGGAAATTCTGTTGATCCCCGGTCCTTCTCTCCTCGGATCAACAAAAATATCCAGTCCGACTTTGGACAAAGCTCCCGGAAGACCGCCTGCCTGTGCACGGATTGCATGAGAAATACACCCAAGCGGCAGATTATACGCCTCAAATCTGTCCTCCAGCACCAGTTTTTTGGTGCTCATCATCGCGCCAAAATGACCGCAGATCAGCTTGTCCACCGCACCTTCCCGAATATATCCTTCCGCATTATGTTCGTCATCCCAGACACCAAATCCGGCACTGGATACGATCGTCAGATGCGTCGGCGACTGCATTTTCTGATATCTTCGGTATAATGCCTCGTGGAGTTCAGTCGGGTTTTCGATCCCTACAAATGAATTCACGCAGATACAGTCCCCGTCCCGGATCAGACGGATGGCTTCATCTGCATTCATGATCTCATACATACTTATTTCCTCTCAAATACGGTCTCGCCGCCAAGGATCGTCATATCCACCTTCGTGGTCTTGATCTCATCCGGGTCGATCTCATAGAGGTCTTTCTCAAGCACAACAAAATCCGCGTTCTTTCCAGTCTCGATCGTACCGTTCTCATCCCCTGTGTACGACGCATAAGCAGCATATTTTGTAAAAAGTTTCACTGCCTCATCTACTGTCAGGCGTTCCGACGGGATCCAGCCCTCTTTCGGCTCGCCGTTTATATTCTTGCGGGTCACGGCAAAATAGATGTTTTCCATTGCATCGAAACTTACCACCGGTGCATCAGAGCCGCCGGATGCATGGATGCCGAGATCCAGCATGGTCTTCCATGCATAAATACCTTCCATACGATGTGTTCCGATCGCCGGTTCTACGGTATTCATATCAAGATCGACAAATACAGGCTGAATGTATGCCAGAATGTCGTTTTCTTTCATTGCTCGCAGGATCCGCGGGTTTGTGATCTGACAGTGGACGATTCCATGTCTGCCCTTGGCGTTATCCTTACGGTATGGAGATTTCGCGATCGCCTCGATCACCATATCCATCGCACGGTCGCCAATGCAGTGTACTGCCGCCTGCATCTGATGCTGGTCAAAAAATGCGAACAGCTCATCCAGTTCTTCCTGCGTGAAGATAATGTTCCCGCAGTTTCCAGGGCTGTCCTCATATGGCTCGTTCATCGCTGCAGTTCTCGCACCAAGAGAACCATCCTGAATGAGCTTCATCGGCCCGATCGTAAAATGATCGCCCCTCTGACCAGTACGATATCCCTCTTCCACAAATGCCTTGGCGTCATCAAAACGCTCAAACAGGCACTGCTCATAATGGCGGACATTCAGCTCGCCTCTCGCATCCAGTGCTTTGTAGGCATTCATGATACGCTTCCAGTTTTTGCCCGGAAGTGCTGCGAGGTCGTCAGACTGTACACCGGTAAAGCCGCATTCGTTCAGTTTTTTTGCGCTGTAGGTAATGTAGTTTTCTACTTCTTTCTGTGACGGGGTGTCAAGCAGAGAATAGTAAAACTGTACAGCATTTTCCTTGATCAGACCTGTTTCCAGATCAACATCCTTCTCGATCTCAGAGAACTGCGGAATCGTCTTAAGCAGTTCCAAACCGCGGCTGTTGCAGACACCTACATGTCCACAGACTCTGACCATGATGATCGGGATTTCTTTGGACAGGGCATCCAGCTCATCCTTGTGCGGATATCTCGGCTCCGCAAAATGTTCTTCGTTCCATCCTCGGCAGTAAAGCCAGGTCAGCGGTTTGCCCGCATGCTCCTCGATACGCTTCTTCGCTGCGTCCAGCATTTCTTCCACGCTGGTGCAGTCAAACAGTTTGACGGAACGCTCTACAAATGCATAATGCAGCATGTGCAGATGCGTGTCCACAAATCCCGGAAGAAGCAGTCTGTCGCCAAGGTCAACTTTTTCTTCACAGGCGATCTTCTCTGCCTCTTCGTTGGTTCCTACAAAAACAATTTTGCCATTTTCCACGCCAACCGCTTCTGCTACGTGGCCGGCATCATCTAATGTACGGATTCGTCCGTTAAAAAAAATCTTATCCACTGCTTCTTCATCCTTTATGAATTATTTCTGATAAATCATTTGTTTTCTTTTGCCTTTTTATCTTCGTAGAAAAGTGCAAGATCTTTGTCTACCTCTCCAATTCCCATGTAACGTGCCTTGTAATCCTTAAGCAGTTTGATAAAGGTTCCGCTTAAGAGAAACAGAGTCGCTACGTTTACGAATGTCGGGAATACGGTCGTGAAATCTGCGATCACCCAGAGCTGTGCCGGTGTTCCGTTTCCATAGAGAGTCAGTACAGTTACAAGCAGCCCCCATAACGGAGTTCCGAAAATAAATACTTTTTCTGCAACCTTGAGGACTTTCTGATTTCCCTTGAGCCAGTGTTTCAGGATGACACTGTAGTATGTAAACCATCCTGTAGAAGTGGTCAGACCAAACAGGAAGATGCTGAGTGCGATCAGTGCACGTGCCACAGAGCCCATGCCGGATTCAAATGCAGTCAGAGTAAGTTCGGAACCCTGAAGTCCTGAATTCCAGTAACCTGTCACGATAACAACAAGTCCTGTCATAGAGCAGACAACGATGGTATCTGCAAATACTTCAAATGCTCCCATCAGACCCTGTTTTACCGGGTGGTCTGTCTTCGCGGAAGCGTGGATCATCGGAGAAGTTCCCCATCCAGCCTCATTGCTGTATACAGAACGGGCAAAACCAAGACGCATACAGGTTGCGACACCAGCTCCCAAAAATCCACCAACAGCAGCCTGTGTGGTAAATGCACCTTTGAAGATCATACCAAATGCTGCCGGCAGCTGTTCAAAGTTTGTGAGCAGGATAAAAAGTGATCCCAGGATATAAAGCAGACACATGATCGGTGTCATATAAGAGGAGATCACGCCGACCTTCTTTACACCGCCAATGATGATCACATAGATTGCAAGTACGTACAACAGAGACGGTACGATGTATGGAAGTTTGAAGGTACTTCCAACTGCCTCAGATACCGTATAGTTCTGAAGAGTGATAAACCATGTCATAAAGATACATCCACCGAATAATACCGCAAAGATCTTCCAGAACGGAAGTTTCTTCTCATCGCCCAGACCTTTCTGCATATAGTAGGTCGGTCCGCCGAGATATTCGCCGTTTGGCTGTTTTTCTCTGTAGTAGACAGCCAGAGTTACCTCTGTCATTTTGATGACCATGGCAAGAAGTGCAGCAACCCACAGCCAGAACAGTGCACCAGGACCTCCTGTTGCGATCGCGGTTGCAACACCGGACATATTGGATACACCAACGGTTCCTCCAATCGCGATGGAAATCGCCTGAAATGGCGTCAGACTCTTGCCGTCGTCTCCACCTTCCTCACGACGTTCTTTGCTGAACATATTTTTGATGATATGTCCAAAGTGACGGAACTGGAAAAATCCGGAGCGGATCGTCAGATAGATTCCTGTTACCAGAATTGTGATCAATAATGGCAGCCCCCATAACCAGTTTGTTAAGTTTTCGAATAATGCAAACATTCCCTCTCTCCTTTTCTTTTGTTTTGCATAAAAATGCATTGCCCCTCATTTTTATTCGTCTCAGTATAGCATATACTTTTCTTTATTTCTACGCTAAAGCGGCATTTTTCTAAAATATTTTTAGATATATACAAAAAAACACAGAGCAGTCTGCGAAACTGCTCTGTACTTGATTATTATTGTAAAGCCACCGGGGACACTCAAAAAGCCGGCAAACACCGCCCCGTGGTCACTCCACTTCTTCCGGCTCCATGCTCACTACATGATCCCCGCCATTGACAGCATCAATGTCATATTTCTGTCTGTATTCATTGAAATAAGAATAATACTCCATTGTGTCAGTCGGATAGACCTTGGAATCGTGGATGTGAAGATCCGGGTCTTCTTCTCCACTCTTCATCAGCGCCATCATTGCACTTGCGCTGTGGGCTGCAATACGTCCGAAACTGTTAAGGATGTCATTAAATACGGTTCCCTCTTCCAGGCCGCACTCGCCCTTGCTGAGTCGTGCTACATGATGTAATTTGAGTTCATCACAGAGATTGGTGATAACTGCTCCAAGCGGTGCTACTCTCTGCGCTGCCTCTCTGTCATCCTTCATAAATGCATTGCAGGTCACATTGATCTCCTCACGGACAGCTTCCATGACGATGTTCAGCTCATCCCAGGCTGACTGAGAAAAGTTTGTATGGTTGTCATGCATCTCATTTGCCATATGTGCGATATAAGATGCGTGATCCCCGATTCGTTCAAAGTCATTGATCGTATGCAGATACAGGGAAACCTGTCTTGTCTGTGCTGTATTCATCTCACGCTTGGTGAGCTGGATCAGGTAATCACCCAGACGGCTCTCGTATTTGTCGATCAGGTCTTCCTTACGCTGAACCTTGTCGTATTTATCCTGCTGATAATCATTCAGAAGGTTCATCGCACGGTTGACATTCTTGCGGAGTTTCTTGGACATTCCGTTCATTGCACGATGGCACTGACCGATTGCAAGTGCCGGATAGTTGATCAGACGCTCCTCAAGAAGGTCAAAGTCTGCTTCGTCTTCCAGTTCTTCTGCGCTGTCTTTTACAAGCATGCATACCAGTTTCTCAAGCTTCGGAATGAACGGGAACAGTACGATAACTGTTGCCACACGGAACACTGTGTTCAGGGCAGCGATCGTTACTGGTGTCATGATCATATCCATAAATCCAAAATGTACGATCGCATTCGCGGTATAGAAGATAATGGACCACATGATAAGACCAAACAGGTCATTCATAAGATAGATGAGTGCTGTTCTCTTACCGTTCTTATTTGCACCGATCGCAGAGATCAGTACCGGACAGGCTGCGCCGACACCGATACCAAGTACGATCGGGAATGCACTTGCAAAGGTCAGGATACCTGTTACGGAAAGAGCCTGCAGCACACCGACTGTCGCAGATGCACTCTGAAGCACAGCGGTGAACAGGATACCTACTAGGATACCTGCCAGCGGGTTGGAAAACATTGTCAGCATGTCAATAAATACTTTGCTCTCTCGAAGAGGTGCAACTGCACCACTCATTGTCTGCATACCGGTCATAAGGATCGAGAAACCAAGCATGATGTTTCCGATGTTCTTATGTACAGAACGTTTGCAGAACATACGAAGGATAATACCGATGATCGCCACAACTGCTGAGATCGTTGCTGTAGAAAGGATGCTTGCGATACCGCCGGATCCCTGAATATAGGAAAGACAGAGAATCCATCCTGTGATACTGGTACCGATGTTGGCACCCATGATGATACCGATTGCCTGTTTCAGTTTCATCATACCGGAGTTTACAAAACCGATGACCATGACTGTCGTTGCCGATGAAGACTGGATGATGCTGGTAACAGCAGTTCCCAGGGCAACACCCTTGAGCGGGGTATTGGTCATGCGGTACAGAAATGCCTCCAGCTTATTGCCAGCCACCAGTTTCAGGCCATCGCCCATCAGAGACATTCCAAACAAAAATAGTGCTACTCCTGAGAGTAAAGATAAGACCATTGAAAATATTGCCATAATTTTCTCCTCTGTTGTCTTTTCGTCCTGCGTCCGTGCAGAACGGACACCTTCTGTTTTTTTACCTTTTCTTAACTTTCTTTTTATTCATTTTTTACATTGCCTTTTTTATTATGCCATACTCATGGCTCGATTACAACATTGGATTAAATTTTATACCAAAAAAAATCCTCCCGGATCTGATCCCGGAAGGACTCTTTTTGTCAAAAATCAATAAAAATCACAGCCATTTCGACCATTTTCTTTGACACGGTACAGGACCTTGTCTGCATCCTTGAAAATGCTCTCTCCTGGATTTTCTCTGTCTGCAAAGGCAACACCGACACTCAGGGAAACTGCCGGGGTACCATCCTCTGTCGAAAGCTACACATCCCGGATCTCTTCCGGCAAGGATTCCTCGGATTTACCATAGGATTCTGCAACAAGACGCATGGAATAGTACTCTGTCTTACCGGTCATTGCATACATCCGGACCTGCTCTGTAAGATAATCCGAGCCGTCCTGCAGTTCCTTGGCTGAATTCTGACACAGAATATATTCATCTGTCGTCTGCCTGAGAACCTGAAATTCTTTCTCACTGGACACAGAAACTGCTGCAAATATGACTGCAAGTACGATCGTAACAATAATACTCCAGGTACTGACCCTCTGTATTCTGATTTTTTTCGTATCTTTCATACGAGCATTTCGATTCCTTTTATTGGATTTTCCTCATTCATTATACGACAGCAGATACCTCGCATCAAATAAATAGTTGTTAAGTTTTCCTCTTAACATTTTGTTATTCAAAACAATTGACAAAAATTTATCCAGATTCTATACTGTAAAAAAATTTAAAGCAATATGTTCCATATAATAAGGAGGAAACTCTATGAACCTGCAGTTATTTGCAACCCTGAAAAATTATAATTTCAAAAATCTTCCCAGGGATATTTTTTCCGGCATTATCATTGCCGCCGTGTCGATTCCTATTTCCATGGGATATGCACAGATTTCCGGAATTCCTGCCATATACGGGCTCTATGGTTCGGTCTTTCCTATTCTGTTCTTTGCGCTTTTTTCTACCTCGAAGCAGTTTATCTTTGGCGTGGATGCCGCACCTGCTGCGATCGTAGGAAGTGCACTCTCCACCCTTGGGATCGCTGTGGAATCCCCGGATGCCATGAAATATGTTCCGATGATCGCGCTTTTTGCCGGTCTGTGGCTTCTTTTGTTTTATTTTCTGCATGCTGACCGTATTGTGGATTTTATTTCCACACCAGTCATGGGCGGGTTCATCAGTGGTATCTCGCTTACGATCATTTTTATGCAGATTCCCAAACTTATGGGAAGTTCTGCCGGTTCCGGCGAGATCCTGGAACTGCTTATACATATTTTTCACGCTGTCAGAACTATAAGCTGGCTCTCTCTTGGCATGGGGATCGGCGCGCTGCTTCTGATCCGTATTTTTAAGAAGATTTTCCCGAAGTTTCCTATGGCGATCGTGATCATGATCCTTGGAGTCCTCGCTACACGCCTTTTCCATGTTGACGAACACGGTGTCGTTCTTCTCCAGGCAGTTGAACCAGGCCTTCCATCCCTGGTCCTTCCGCAGTTTGGAGGGATCCAGCTCACACACGTTGTCGGAAGAGGTCTGATGGTCGCTGTCGTTATCATGGCAGAAACTCTCCTTGCCGAAAATAACTTTGCTTTCAAAAATGGTTACAAATTAAACGACCGCCAGGAAATCCTTGCCTGTGCTGCTGGAAACATCGCGGCCTCCGCTGTTGGCTGCTGCCCGGTAAACGGAAGTATTTCCCGTACTTCCATGAACGAACAGTACGGAGGAACCTCGCAGGCCGTTTCCCTGACCGCCGGTCTTGTCATGGCAGTCCTCCTTGCCGGTTTTACAGGTTTCATCGGCTATCTGCCGGTCCCTGTCCTGACCGCGATCGTGATCTCTGCCCTGATGGATGTCGTGGAAACGCATCTGGCGGTCCGTCTGTTCAAAGTCAGCCGCAATGAATTTTATATCTTCATGGCAGCCTGCCTGGGCGTTTTATTCCTCGGCACGATCTACGGCGTGATAATTGGAATCCTTCTTTCCTTTGTTTCCGTGATCCTCAAAGCAACCAACCCGCCGCGCTCTTTCCGAGGCATGATCCCCGGCAAAGAAGCCTACTATGACCTTCAGAGGAACCGCCACGCCTACCCGATCCGGCATGTCGTGATCTACCGTTTCAGCGAAAATCTTTTCTTTGCCAACGTAAAGATCTTTCAGGAAGACCTTGAAAACAGCATAAAAGAAGACACGAAAGTTATGATCGTGGATGCATCTTCCATCAACTCCATCGATATCACAGCCGCTGACCGTCTGGAAGCCATTGCCTCAAGCATGAAGAAAAAAGGGATCCAGTTCTACATCACGGAACATTCTTCCAATCTGAATGAGCAGATGTGCTCTCTCGGAATCGGTCATCTTATCAAGGAAGGCTGTGTCCGCAGGACTATCCTGGCCGCACTTAACGATGCCGATGTCCAGAAACCCTATGATCTGGAAATTCCGGAGACGGAGAAAAAACTGGCTCAGATCCGCAGCCAGTCCCATCTTCCTGCCGAAGAAGAGAATACACTGGAAGAATTTGCCTGGGCATTTGGCAGCAATACTGTACGGGAACTGGAAGAAGCTACTCACCAGATCATCCAGCATCTCCATCAGATGCCTGACGTTGAGAAGTTATCCGACGAAGGTCTCCGGGAGCATTTCGAAAACTGGCATGCCTTTGGTGCTCTGGACGAAGATGAGATCCTGCACCGAATTGAGCTGCATATCGATGAACTTCCAGAAGAACTGCACAAAGAACATGGACATATCCTGGAACTGATTGAGAAACGCCGAAGCCGTATCCGTGAGAAGATTCTGGAAGAACATCCGGAACTTGCTTCCAAGCTGGAGCAGAACCGCAAACGTCTGGAAGAACGCCTGGAACAGCAGAATCCGGAGGCCATGAAAAAATGGCGTGAATGGAAAAAGAAAGATTAATTACAACACAAAGAGGACTCTGCACAAAGCAAAGTCCTCTTTTCTTTTGGGAAATATTTCTATCTGATATAAATTCCGTCTGCTCCAAGGTATGCTCCCTCCGGGCATTCTGTCAGGTTCTGTTCTCCCGCAAGCTCTGCAACACGGGAATAGTCTTCTTCCATCAGTGCCTGCAGAAGTTTACGTGAGATCCCGACACGCACCTTACGTTCCTCCGGTTCTTCATACTTCTCTGAGAAATATGGGATCGTCACCGCAATCTCCGCATTGGAATCATGAAATCTCAGTCCACTCTCTTTATCAAGGAACAACTCACAGATTGGTTTATAGTAAGATCTGTAGAATTCTTCCGGTGTAAATACAATCTTTTCGCCCTCGGTATCACCTTCCGGTTCTCTTAAGATCCCACATAAATATCCATGATCATAATATGTCATGCAGACAACTCCCGGATCTGGTCCGGCTCCATTTACCGTGCCGATCGCTTCCAGCTGCTGTGCACCCTTCTTGAGTGCCTGTTCCCTGCGGTTACTGCCGCCCTTGGCTTCCCACACGCTCCAGGTCTGTGCGCCAGGACGATAACCGATCATCTCCGGTCTCCACTCGCTTGCAAAGAAATCAATAAACTCTTTCTCATCCGGCTTACGGATCAGGTTCAGCTGTGTAAGATAATCTGTTCCATACAGCCGGCTGCTGATCATCTTTGTAAAAAACATGCCCATATAATAGGAAATAACACTCTTCTCCGAAGAATCCAGGTAAGCGATCTTCCTGGCCTTCTTGAGCCTGTCTCCCTCTGTATCCAGTGCAGTCTCCACAAGAAACAGCTTATAAAGGACTTCCAGTCTGCGTTTCTCAGGATATGCCGCAGTCAGTCTCTGGATCGGCATTCCACAGGTGATGATCGCATGAAGGAGTTCTTTGTTTGAAAACTCCAGTTCAACGGTTTTGTTTGTCAGTACACTGTCACTGCTGTTATCCTCGGTCTCCAGTGACATGGTATATGTTTTGTCCTCTGTCAAGATCATTTGTATTTTCCTCGCTCTTTCCGAACCTATGATTTCCTGCCATTTCGACAGTTAGTCTGCATATATTATAGCATCGGTTTTCTCATTCATGCAACGATATTTGTCGAAAAAAATGATCGGCTCCCTGCAGAGCCGATCACTTCGGATGTTTATTTACTTCATGTATGTCTTAAGCCAGGTATATACTTTCTGCTGACGGGTCTTATAGGTTCCTACCTGACCTCCTGTATCTGTCCTCATAGCCTTGTAGATATTGTCAAGGGTATACTCACCCCGGGTTTTACCAAGAATTCTGGTTACTGCTCCATAACCGCCCTGATGCCGGATATTAATGCATTCACCCACTGCCTTTGCATCTTTAACCCCAAGATTTCGTACCTCTGCTTCATACTCCTCAATCTGCTTATACATCAGATAATCCTGACATTTAATTCCTGCCGGTGAACTGATCAGATTTATTATTATCTGTATTTTGTTTTTATCTTTTTTGTCTTTTTTCTCAAGTCTATACTTTGACCAGTCTGCATTTACAACATCATTCCATACTTCATTCTTGGAATCGTATTTCTTGTATGTCTTCGGGCTCGTTGTATGAATCAGTTTCAGAAGTCTCTGTGCCTCAGTTGCATACCACTGACCGGCTCCTATCGTAATCGCATATTCTGTCTTACTGTTTGTAAATGCCTCTGTAAAATCACTGTAATCCTGATTTCCATACACCTGTCCGCCAGTCTCTACAGCATAGAGGATTTTCTTCATGACTTCCTTCTGGCTGCTGCTGAACTTTGAATTAGAAGAAGAGATTTTTGGAGTTGTCACTGTATTGCTCTGCTTTAAAGTACCAAGATATTTTACATTTCCGGCTTTTTTGTAAGGTCTTACCGTATATACGTACTTTGTACCTGCGGATACTTTCTTATCTGTGTAAAATGTTTTTGAAGAACCGACATCTGCTGCCAGACTCCAGTTTCCGTTGTTTGCCTTCCGGTAAATACGATATCCGTCTGCTCTGCTTACAGCCTTCCACGCAATATTGATCTGGCTGCTGGATGCCGCTTTAATTGTTGATGATGTTCCATCTGGTCTGGTTGCTCCGAGAACGGCAGTATATTTACTGAAAACGTATTTTCCATTTTCTCTGCGGTATGCTCTTACTGCATACTGATAGGTTTTTGCCACCGGAAGACTTCTGTCCAGGTAAGATGTTGTACTTCCTGATGTTACCTTACGGTAAATCTTAAAAGGTTTTCTCAGAGACTCTCTTCGATATATAGTGTAGCCACTAGCACCTGAAATCCTGTTCCACTGAATTTTCAGTGCACGTGTCCCTGAAGCAGTTATAGATGTCTTAACTGTCTGATTCATAATGCTGGATGCCGCATTTACAGATACTCCGCTTCCCAATAGCAGTGTCAGCATAAAAAGCACTGAAAGTCCATACATCTTGCATCGTTTATGTAACCTTGCTCTTTTCATATTCTGTTCCTTTCCAATACCCCACTGGTTTTTGTTCTGTCTGTCAACTTCTCCACGGAATATTGTAATAAATTTCTATAAAAAAAACAAGTATTTTTTACATTTCTTTTAAATTTGTTACATTTATCTTACATCGCCTACAAAAAACAATGCCATTGTTCCAGGACCGGAATGCGCCCCGATTACTGCTCCGACATCATTAATCAGTTCTGTTGTGATCTGATATTTTTGTTTGATTTTACGGGCAAGAAATTCTGCTTCTTCACGGCAGTCCCCATGACTGATAAAAATCATATTACATGATTTTGCATAACTTCCAATCTTACGATCCATCAGATCTGCGAGTTCGAGAAGAGATTTTTTCCTTCCCCGTACTTTTCCTATCGGAATCAGCTTTCCTGCATCATCCACATGGAGAATTGGCTTGATATTCAACATTCCTCCCAGAAACGCAGTAGTTCTGGATACCCGGCCGCCACGATAAAGATGATCCAGATCATCTACCGTAAAAAGATGCACAATATTTCTTTTGTGTGTCTCAACCCAATTCGCAACATCCTCTATACTGCCGCCCCTCTCCTTGCGCTCCTGTGCAAGATAAACCAAAAGTCCCTGTCCAAGAGATGCCGATAATGAATCCAGCACCAGAACACGCCGTCCGGGATATTCCTGCATCAGTTCTTCTGCCGCGATCCGGCAGCTGTTGAACGTACCGCTAAGACCCGAAGAAAACGCAATGTGCAGAATATCTCTCCCGTCTTTAAGATACGGCTCAAAAAGTGCTCTGGCACTCTCTGGATTGACCTGTGATGTTGTCGGCATACTTCCTGCACGCATTTTATTATAAAATTCTTCCACCGGAAGGAAATTTCCCTCTGTGTATTCCTTTCCCTCCAGGGTATAGCTTAAGTATGTGCAGCCCACCTCATGATTCTTATAAAAATCCTCTGGAAGGTCGGCATTATTGTCTGTTGTGATCATATAATCGTTCATAGCTGGTCCTTTCCGGCTTCTCACCATGTTTCAGACTCTGGTTACATTGTTATTTTATCATACCCGGCATCATTGCACCACTTAATTTTTGTCATTCAGGACCTTCAGTGCCTCCTGAAGCTGGTTGTCCTCATCATGGCTGATCTCTGTTTCGTTTACGAGAGATGCATCCAGTTCCACTTCCACATCCGGCTCAATTCCTGTCTTGTTGATTGAATTTCCATTCGGCGTATAATAATTTGCCACGGTCAGCTTTACTGCACTTCCGTCACTTAACTGACGGATCGACTGCACCACGCCCTTGCCGTAAGTCGTCGTTCCTACGATCGTTCCGATTCCATAATCCTTGACTGCTCCTGCAAAGATTTCAGACGCACTGGCACTGTTTCCGTTGACAAGGACCGCAAGTGACATGTCCAGAGGATTTTTGCCATCGCAGGTTTCCTCGCTCCGGTTTCCGTTTTTGTCTTCTGTATAGACAATCAGACCTTCCGGAAGGATATCTCTCAGAATGTCGCAGACAATATTCAGAAGGCCTCCCGGGTTGTCTCGAAGATCAACGATCAGTCTGGTCATTCCCTGATCTTTAAGGTCTGCAAACGTTTCCTCATACTGCTGCGCCGTCACGCCCTTAAATTCTGTGATCTGAATATATCCGGTATTTTCGTCCAGCATCTCTCCGAAAACAGATGGAAGTTCCACGTCGCTTACTTTGACAGTGATCTCCTGTGTATCCTCTCCCTGCCTCTGTACAGTGAGGACAACGTCTTCGTCCTGCTTTTTCTTTATCATAGAAACAACATCACTTAATTCTGCATCTGTGATATCCTCTCCGTCAATTGCGGTGATCACATCACCAGCTTTGATTCCCGCTTCTTCTGCAGTACTTCCCTTATAACACTCCACGATCTGCACTCCACCGGCCGCATTTTGCTGCATGGATACTCCGATTCCAACGTAGGATCCTTCTGTTGTTGCATTTTCCTGATCGTATTGTTCTTTCGTATAATACCTGGAATACACATCATCCAGCCCGTAGATCAGTCCGGCATACACCCCTTCCTTCAGATCATCTGTACTGATATCTCCCAGATATTCCTCGTCGATCATATTTTCCAGATATTTTACTTTCTGTGTAAAAGATACATCTGAAAGGATCTCTCCCGAACGGTAAAACTGTACTGCCCTGATACCGCCTCCTGCAAGTATTGTCAGAACAACTCCCGTTGCCACGCCCTTCATGTATGTCCCGTGTTTCATCTTATTATTCACCTTTCCCCGAAATCAGAGAACGCACCGCTGGCGCTCCTCAACATGCAATGTAACAAGATATGCGGCCTATGAGTTCTGTCCTCAGCTTAAGAGGCTCAGCTTCATACGCCGCATATCAGATATTCAGATATTTATATTTATACTCTTAAATGCTTTCTTGAAGTCAGGAAACTTCCGATCAGGCCGATTCCGATTCCAAGTGCCAGTCCCATAGGAAGCAGTGTCTGGTAAATTTTCCATACCGGAATAAAGTCTACCACTCCTGTGAGGACATTGAAACGTGTCAGAATGTATTCTACTGTTGTGTTGTAAATGAAATATAAGGCGGTAAGCGGAATTGCCGCGCCGATCACTCCAAGTACCATACCTTCCAGCAGGAACGGTGCCCGTACAAAACCGTCTGTCGCACCGATGTACTTCATGATCCCGATCTCTTCCTTACGGACTGCAATACCAACAGAAACCGTGTTGCTGATCAGGAAGATAGAAATGACCAGAAGGATCGCAATGATGATCATAGATGCGTAAGATACCAGCTTGTTAAAGTTTCCAAGTGTGTTGGCTGCTTTTTCTGACTGCTCTACATCACGCACATGATCCAGTCCCTGTATGTAGGCAACCAGTTCTGTCTGCTTCTCGATCTGATTGAGGTAGACCTGATAGTTGGACGAGTTTACCAGCGGGTTGTCATCCTTAAATCCATTTGCCGCATCAGAACCCTGGAAATACTGATCTTTAAATTTCTGCCATGCCTCGTCTGCGGATTCAAATTCAATTCTCTCCACTTCCGGACGCGCCTGGATCAGATTGCCTACTTCCTGCATCTGCTCCTCTGTGGTTCCTTCATCAAAGAATACGGTGACCGGAACTTCCTGTTCCACCTTATGTGCAATATTATTGACGTTTGTCACCATTGAATAAAAAACTCCTACCAGGAAGATGCAGGCTGCCATGGTCAGGATGGATGCCAGTGAAAACATCCAGTTTCTCTTTATGTTTATAATACCCTGTTTCAGAGTATACCAGATTGTACTAGGCCTCATGATATCCTCCTTCTTTTTCGTCACTGACGATCACACCATCATGCATCGTAAGTACTCGTTTCTTCATCGCATTTACGATTTCTTTGTTATGTGTTACCACCAGTACCGTCGTGCCTTTCTCGTTGATCTGCTCCAGAAGTTTCATGATCTCCTCAGAAGTCTTAGGGTCGAGGTTTCCTGTCGGCTCGTCTGCGAGAAGGATGTCCGGGCGGTTTACGAGTGCTCTCGCGAGGGCAACTCTCTGCTGCTCACCACCGGACAGCTCATCCGGAAAAGATTTGTATTTCTCGGCAAGTCCGACTTCCTGCAGTACTTCCGGCACACGCTTGCGGATCACCTTGGTCGATCTTCCAATAACGCGCTGTGCAAAAGCTACGTTCTCATATACGTTGCGGTCCTTGAGAAGTCTGAAATCCTGGAACACAACGCCCAGTTTACGACGATATTTCGCTACACGGCGGTGTTTCATCTTCTCGAGACGCTCACCACTTACGATCAGCTGACCGCTGGTGCAGTCCAGTTCTTTCATAAGAAGCTTGATCAGGGTAGACTTACCGGATCCACTGCTTCCTACAACAAACACGAACTCACCTTTATCAACATGCAGATTCACATGGTTAACGGCCGGAAGCCCTTTGCCATATGATTTGCTCACATCTATCAGATCAATCATCCGTTCCTCCTTCTTGCGCAAAAAATGCTGCCAGAATCTCCGGCAGCATTTCACGCATTTTGCTGCATAAATAGTTTAATGTTTTTGTAACATTGTTGTAACATATCTTTTGGCAGAATTCAAGTATTTTTGTTGAATTCATAAAATTTTCACGATTTTAGTACTCAAGTGTCTCCATATACTTCATGTATCTTACAACCATCAGTGCGATCTTAAATGTGATTGCATCCTCAAACACACGAAGATCAAGGCCTGTGCTCTTCTGGAGTTTGTCCAGGCGGTATACCAGAGTGTTTCTGTGGATGTAAAGCTGTCTGGATGTCTCGGAAACATTGAGGCTGTTCTCGAAGAACTTGTCAATGGTGACCAGAGTTTCCTCATCGAAGTCATCTGGTGATTTGTTCTCAAAGATTTCCTTGATGAACATCTTACACAGCGGAATTGGAAGCTGGTAGATCAGACGGCCGATTCCAAGAGAGCTGTATGCGATGACATCCTTCTCTCCAAAGAAGATCTTACCTACATCAAGTGCCATTCTTGCTTCCTTATAGGAACGGGAAACTTCCTTCAGTTCATTTACGATCGTTCCATATGCGATATGTGTTTCTTCGTTCTGGTTCAGTCCGAGAGTATCAAGGATCGCATGAGACAGTTTGTCCAGGTCTGCATATCCCTCTCCCTCCTCAAGTTCCTTGACGATAATGATGCTCTTCTCATCAACAGCAGTAATAAAGTCCTTGCTCTTGCCGCCGAAGAAACTCTTCACGCTCTCCATGGAACTGTGATCCTTCTCCTGCTGAAGTTCCAGAATCATAACTGCACGGCGTACATCTGCATCGATGTGCAGTTTCTTGGCGCGGTTGTAAATATCTACGAGGAGCAGGTTATCAAGAAGAAGGTTCTTGATAAAGCTGTCCTTGTCAAATCTTTCCTTATATGCAACGATCAGATTCTGGATCTGGAACGCTGCCAGTTTACCGATCATATAGGTGTCCTCATCGTCTCCATGAGCGACCAGAATATATTCCAACTGATAGTCGTCACAGACCTTGAAATACTGGAATCCCTTGACGAGCTGACTGTCAGCCTGGGATTCTACAAATGCCTGGATGTCTCCCTGCTGTATTGAAAAATCTGAAAATGTCGTTGCGAGCACCTTTCCCTCGGTGTCAATAATGCAGAATTCTGTCCTGGAGATTTCCTTTAATCCTTCCAGTGTATTCTGAAGTACCTGATTTGATATCATCTGCCTACATCCCTTCTCGCTTATTGTGCGTTTTCTCTTGCTATCCCCATATCAACCTGAATATTTACTATATTTTAATACAAAATCACCAAAAATAAAAGAGGAAAACACAACTTTTTTACAACTTTTTGTTTATTTTTGCTATTTTTCGAGGAATCCTTCGCCATGGACCTCTCTCGCATCCCCAACGATCACGAACGCATTCGGGTCGATCTCATCGATCATTTCCTTGAGATGTACCAGTTCTTTCTTTCCGACTACGCAGAAAAGCATCAGTTTATCCTGTCCGGAATACATTCCCCTCGCAGAGATTCCGGTAATTCCGCGGTCAAGATCCTCCATTACCATGCGTGAAACTTCATCCGGCTTCTCTGTGATGATGTAGACAGATTTGGAGAATTTAAGACCTTCGATGATGCCGTCGGATACTTTTGTGACGAGATATACTGCAATGATCGCATAAAGTGCGCGCTCTACCCCAAATACATACATGCCGACCAATACAACTGCTCCGTCAACAAACTGCATGATCTGCGCGATCGAATAATGTCTCATAAAGTTCTGGATGATTGCTGCAAGAAGATCGGTCCCGCCTGTCGTTCCTCCCCCAAGGAACACAAGACCGATCCCTACACCCTGCAAAAGACCTCCATATAATGCCACGAGAAGAAAATCTCCGGACAGTTTCCATGCCGGAAGGACTGCCAGCCAGACAGTCAGAGAGAGATCTCCCAGAAGTGCTTTTTTTACAAAGGCAATTCCTTTTATTTTGGCTGCGAGAAGAAACACCGGAATGTTTAATACAAGGTTTGTTACCCAGAGAGGAATTCCATTTCCGTATAAACTCTTTGTTCCTGCTTTGACCAGGATTGAAATGCCTGAAAAGCCTCCCGTTACCAATCCTGCCGCATCAAAACAGGAAGTGATCGCAGTTGCCATCAGTGCGGTTCCAACGATGATCAGCAGATATTCCATATACCATGGTTTTTTGCCCGTAATTTTCATAAGTTCTCCTTTCTACTCTCCTATCGCTGTACTGTAATAAAGTATCCCTTAACCCAAAAGAACGGGATACAGCGATTTGGCTGTTTCCCGTTCTTAGTGTGCCCTACTTGGAAGGCTTGTTTGCAAATTTTATGAAATGATAGCTCTCAACGATCTGGAAATATTTGACGATTCTCGGATAAAGCGGCTCTGCTGCCTCCCCGAACTCGTCCTTGACCAGTGCTGCGATATCAGCAACGGTACGTTCTCCATCGATCAGAGGCCAGATAAATGTCCCCTGCTGATCCAGATGTACCTTGGTGAACTGCGGTTTGTTGAATACCTTCTGGGCAATCTTGTTGAACAACCCTGTATTCTCGACTTTGAGCACGATACGGTCCCTGCGGTCTGTAAACCACTGAAGTTCCTCTGCGCGCACCGGGATCAGATCCAGATAGTTGATATCCAAAACTTCTTTTTTGCTTTTTTTATTCTGTTTTTTCATCAGGCTTTTTTCTTTTTCCATAAGGAGAATTTAAGCAGTGTAAGGATCATGATAACCATGAGGATAACACCACCGATGTTACCAAAGTTAGCAACACCAGAGATATCCAGGCTGACACCTGCAACTGCAAGGATCGCAAGTGCGATACCAACAAGACCCTCACCGGCGATCATACCAGCACAGTACAGAGTACCGTCTGTAACCTGATCGTTCTTTGTGTTCTCATCAACGTTCTTTCTGCCATCCATCAGCATACGAACAACACCACCGATCATGATGGTTGCGTTCAGGTAGATTGGAAGGTAGAGACCGATTGCGAATGGCATTACCGGGATTCTCAGGATTTCCATACCGATTGCAAGGAATACTCCGATGAATACGAGTGTCCAAGGAAGGTTTCCTCCCATGATACCCTCAACGATCATCTTCATAAGTCCTGCCTGCGGAGCCGGAACTTCTGCTCCGCCGTATCCCCATGCTGCATCCAGAAGGTAAAGAACACCACCGATTGCAAGACCGGAAGCAACAACACCGATCAGCTCACCGATCTGCTGTGTCTTAGGAGTTGCTCCAAGAAGGAATCCTGTCTTAAGGTCCTGAGAAGTATCACCAGCGATAGCTGCGATGATACAGATAACAGAACCGATAGCGATAGCTGCTTTCATACCATCGATTCCAGTCTGTCCGCTTCCTTTGATCACCATTGTGGAAATCAGAAGTGTAGCGATCGCCATACCGGAAACCGGGTTGTTGGAGCTACCGATCATACCTACCATACGGGAAGATACAGTTGCAAAGAAGAATCCGAAGATTACGATAAGGAGTGCACCAAGCGGGTTAACCGGGATAGCCGGTACAGCCCAGATGATAACTACCATTGCAATGATTCCGATCAGGATAAAGTTCATCGGAAGGTCCTGGTCAGTTCTTGCTGTTCCCTTAACAGATCCGCCCTTCATGCTCTTCATGGAATCACGGAATGTGCTGATGATCAGCGGCAGGGATTTGATCAGGGAAATGATACCACCAGTAGCGATAGCACCAGCTCCGATGTATTTAACGTATGTGCTCCAGATTGCAGCTGCTCCGCCGTTTGCATACAGGTCAGCGATTGTAGTTCCCTGCGCTGCCGGATACAGCCATGTGTCTGGTCCGAACAGACAGATCATCGGGATGATGACCATCCATCCTACAAGTGAACCTACGAACATGAAGGATGCGATACGCGGTCCTACGATATAACCAACACCAAGAAGTGCCGGATATACTTCCATACCGATCTCACCCTTGAGGGATGTAAATGCTGCAGAAACGTCTGCCGGGATCACCTTCAGACCGTCTACTACAAATTTGAATACTGCTGCAAGTCCCATTCCTGAGAATACAGTAGATGCATTAGCTCCACCCTCTTCACCGGCAAGAAGTACGTCTGCGCAGGCAGTTCCTTCCGGATAGAGAAGTGTTGCGTGCTCTTTTACGATAAGAGCGTTACGAAGCGGTACCATGAAAAGTACACCAAGGATACCACCGCAAAGTGCGATCAGAGTGATCTCAACCAGACTCGGTTTGTCACAGAGACCTTCTTCTGCCCATAAAAAAAGAGCAGGCATTGTGAAGATAGCACCTGCTGCAAGTGATTCACCGGCGGAACCGATGGTCTGTACCAGGTTACTCTCCAGAATGGAGTTTTTCTTCATGATGACACGGATAACACCCATAGAAATAACTGCTGCCGGAATAGATGCAGAAACAGTCATACCGACACGAAGTCCGAGGTACGCGTTAGCAGCACCAAATACGATAGCAAGGATGACACCCATGATCACTGATGTTACCGTCATCTCTGCTGTGACTTTCTCAGCAGGAATATACGGCTTGAACTCTTTGTTCTCGTTCATTGATTTCCTCTCCCTTGTTTTTATTGGTATATGAACCTCAGACTATTATAACCGACTTTGGTTGTATTAGCAAGGGCGATTTTATGAAATTTTTATATTTTCGTTCGTCTTATTTTACTCTTTTTGGAAATTTTGCACATTTCTGTCTATTATCCATCAGTTTCCAGCTGTTTTGTCAGATACCTTCCGACAATCTTCGAGAAATTTTTGATATTACGGATATAGGCAAAATCCTTGCCGAAGATCTTTTTTTCCGTGGCAAGGTCCTTCTCCTCTCCTGCAAAAACACCCAGGACGCTGACATCCAGATTCCTCAGACGGCGGATCTCCGTTGCGGTATCCGCGATCGCTTCTTTTCCCTGATATGGTTTCGGATTTCTCGCATTCGGACGGTTCACCAGCACATCGTAAGGCTTGCCGTCGCTCAAAACGATCAGGATCTTTTTTTCCTCTTCTCTTGCGAGAAGTCCGTATCCGGCGGTCTTGATCGCCAGTCCGTCCCTGTTGTTGGAAGATGTTACATAATTAAAAATATTCTCATTCGCTGACCGCGGGTCATCGTATTCCCGGAACCGGTGAAGGATCGTATAATCCCAGAATGTGCAGAAACTCATCACTCTGTGAGGGATTTCGACATTGCTTAAGGCTTCGCTGATGATATATGCCTGAAGCGCCACCTCTCCCTGCCGGCTCATCTGCGAACCGCTCGCATCGATCAGTACATCCACTACGAAATCTGACGCATCCGCCTTGAGCTCTCTTTCAAAAAGTTTCGCATCCTGGCTTCGTCCGACCCGCCACAGCCTCGATGGTACGATCTGTCCGCGGTCAGAAAGGACTGTCTGTGTCTCACTTCTGAGGACAAGAGATTTGCGGAGTGTATCTGTCAGCACAGAAATATTCCGCTTCACGATACGGTGCTTGTCATGGTACAGCCAGATATTCTTGTTCCGCAGGCGCTTCGCGTATTCATACTGGTAATTTCGTTTTACCGGATTCTTAAGGACTCCCTCTGTGAAATAAAGGCTGCAGTCGCTGTGAACGCCCCGGCACATCAGATAGTTGATCTTTTTTTCCTCTGCTTCGCTTAAATAGGTTCTGCCGTAGTTCAGTTCTACATAGGTGTAGGCTTTTTCCAGCATTTCGGGAGTGACTACTGTGATGTTTTTCTTTTTCTGGCGTTTCTGCTCCATCTCTTCTGTCACGGAGCGGTCCTCCATGCCTGCCATGTTGGTCGTCAGTTTCTCGACATAACTCTCAAGTGCTTCCTCATACATCTCCTCAGAGAGAAAATCTTCCCAGGAAAATTCTGTAAGTTCTTCCAGTGTAACCGCCATTACACGTTCCAGACTGCCTCGCCGCTGTTCAAATGCCGGGTCGATCATGGAATTATACAGTTCATCGATGCAGCGGATCAGTTCCATCGTATCCTCTGCCTCGCCGGAACGGATCACCAGATCCATAAACGGCTGAAGTTTCTGTTCGACTCTGTATACGCCTCCGTCCAGTCTCCTGCGGAGCACCGCGACCTTCAGTCTTCCCAGAAAGTCTGCCTGTGACGGCATCTTCTCGAACTCCTGATCCAGAATATCCTCAAAAGCCTCTCTCTGCATGTTCCGGATGCCCGGGCGTTCCTCACAGATCTTTTCTCCGATCGCCTCCTCGATGCAGAGCTGTGCAACAGCAGTCAGTTCGCCTTCGTCAGCCTGCAGAAATACTTTTTTGACGAGATAAAGCCCCAGAAGATCTTTATCATAAAATCTTGCCAGGGCTCCCTGTTTGATTCCGTCATAAAGGGCAATCGCCTTCGAGCGGAGAAAAAGTGAAACATCCGGTTTCATATCCAGTTTATAATCACCGCTGACTGTCCACAGAAGATTTCGGATCCGGTTCTCGAGTTCCAGACGGCTGTCCTCTATTTCCAGTGTTTCTTCTTTATTCATAGACATCCTCTCTGATCCATTCTGCCGGAATCCTCGTATGTACAACGTCCTCCACGATTTCCTTCTCAAAGACATCAAACGTCTTGTTCACGATTCCCATCTGCACTGCAAGGGGCGGAGAAAGTCCGACTTTGATGATCTTCATTGCCGCCAGAAGTCCTCGAAGATCCAGCGCCTTCGTGGAGATCTCACTGTTCAGTGCTTTGAGCTGGAGATCCAGGAACAGTCCGGTAAACTGCTCAATGGCTTTTTCCTTTGCATCCGGGAACATTTCTTTAAAAATAAAACGAAGTGTTTCCTCTGTCTGCGCCGGCATATCGATCACGAGGAAACGGGAAACCAGAGCTTCGTTCAGCTCCTTGGTTCCTGCGTATCCATAGTTCATCGTTCCGATAAACCGCGCTGCCGGATGAAGGTCTATCTTGTCATATCCCGGCACATCGATGGAACGGCGGTAGTCCAGTGTCGCATGAAGCACAGAAACTGCGTCGTTTTTTGCCATATTGATCTCGTCCAGGATACCGAATCCGCCATATTCTGCACAGCGGTAGATACTTCCCTTGCGAAGCTTCACTTCGTTGTCCTCAAAAGTATCCGTTCCGATCAGATCACCACTGTTGGTATTTACGTGAAACGATACATTGTAAGACGGACGGTTAAAAATATATGCCAGGTTCTCGGCAAGGATATTCTTGCCGGTCGCTTTCGGTCCGGTCAGGAGCAGGTTCTGACCCTGGAGGATGGCTGCGATCGCCATCTCCAGGATCTCCTTTCCATAGAAAGGTATGGAAGGTTTCGTGATCCTTCCTGCTGCTTCTTCCTTTACCGGATAAGCCTGTCTGAATTCTTCGACTCTTTTTATCAGTTCTGGAGAAACATTCTGTTCCTCCAGAAATCTTAATTCTTCCATTTATAAGTACTCCCGAAAATCTTATACTTCAAAGATCAGATCGCCGTAGGAAGGCATCGGCCACATTTCCTTGTCAACCAGCATTTCCAGTTCATCCACCGGTGTACGCAGTTCTTCCATTGCTTTTGTGATAGTGTCCTTGCAGTATACGGCGCGTTCTCTTCCCTCCGGGATCTCCGGAACTTTGGCTACTGCCTTAGAAAGTTTGTTCATTGCGCTGTTGGTGCTCTTGAGAAGTGCAGAGCATTTCTTGAGAAGGTCAAGCTGTACGCTCACATCGATCGCACCGACTGCCTGTACGGCATTGATGGAATCTGCCAGTACAGTCGTATATCTGATCACTGCCGGGATGATCTGCTTGGTTGTAATGTCGATCATGGTCTTGGCTTCAATGTTGATCGCTTTTGCATAGATCTCGTACTGGATCTCTGCACGGGATTCCAGCTCTGTTCTGGTAAATACATGGAATTCCTCGAACAGTTTCACAGCTTTATCTGTGGTGAGTGCCGGGATCGCATCTACCATGGATGGAAGGTTCGGAAGTCCGCGGCGTTTCGCTTCCTCTGCCCATTCCGGAGCATATCCGTTGCCGTTGAATACGATCCTCTGATGATCGATCGCGTATTCCTTGATCAGATCATGGACTGCCATATCAAAGTCCTCGGCTGCTTCCAGACGGTCGCAGGCTTCTTTGAAAGCCTCGGCTGCAATCGTATTCAGTACGACGTTGCATTCAGAGATAGAGTCTCTGGAGCCCACCATACGGAATTCGAACTTGTTTCCGGTAAAAGCGAACGGTGAAGTACGGTTTCTGTCCGTTGCGTCCTTCATGAAGTCCGGAAGAGTCTTGACACCTGTCTCCAGGATGGTTCCCTTCTTGCTGTGTGTGGCTGTTCCTGTGCTGATAAGCTGATCCAGGACATCACCAAGCTGCTCGCCAAGGAATACAGAGATCACTGCCGGCGGTGCTTCGTTTCCACCAAGTCTCTGGTCGTTTCCGACATCTGCCGCGGACTCACGGAGAAGGTCTGCATGTGTATCTACAGCCTTGAGGATACAGGTCAGGACGAGAAGGAACTGAACGTTCTCATGCGGTGTCTTGCCAGGATCCAGAAGGTTGATCCCGTCATCTGTAGTCAGGGACCAGTTATTGTGCTTACCGGAACCATTGACTCCTGCGAATGGTTTCTCATGGAGCAGGCAGCGCATACCGTGACGGCTCGCTACTTTCTTGAGGATGCGCATCATGATCTGGTTATGGTCTGCTGCGATGTTTGCCGGTGCATAGATCGGAGCCAGCTCATGCTGTGCCGGTGCAACTTCGTTGTGCTGTGTCTTGGCTGTCACGCCCAGTTTCCAGCATTCTTCGTTGACTTCTTTCATATAAGCGGAAATCCTCTGACGGATGGTTCCAAGATAATGGTCGTCCATCTCCTGTCCCTTCGGAGGCATTGCTCCAAACAGAGTCCTTCCTGTATATGTAAGGTCTTTTCGCTGAAGCCATTTTTCCTTATCTACGAGGAAGTATTCCTGCTCTGCACCGACAGACGGAGTTACTTTCTTAGATGTGGTATTTCCAAAAAGTCTGATGAGACGTAATGCCTGTGTATTGATCGCTTCCATAGAGCGGAGAAGCGGTGTCTTCTGGTCCAGTGCCTCTCCTGTATAGGAGCAGAATGCAGTCGGAATGCAAAGTGTGCCGCCTGCGGCATCATGACGTACAAAAGCCGGTGAAGTGCAGTCCCACGCTGTATAACCTCTCGCCTCAAATGTAGCACGAAGTCCACCTGACGGGAAAGAAGATGCATCGGATTCTCCTTTGATCAGTTCTTTACCTGAAAAGCTCATAAGAACCTTGCCATTTTCCTTCGGTGCTGTGATAAAAGCATCGTGCTTCTCTGCTGTCACACCTGTCAGTGGCTGGAACCAGTGGCTGTAATGTGTCGCACCTTTCTCGATTGCCCATTCCTTCATCTCATGAGCAACGACATCTGCTACTTCCGGTGAAAGCTCCTTGCCTTCCTCGATGGTTTTTTTGAGTTCTTTGTAAACTTTCTTCGGGAGTCGTTCTTCCATGACAGAATCATTGAATACATCGCATCCAAAAAGTTCTGTTACATTCACGTAATCTGACATTCTGTTTCTCCTTTGATTGTATTTCTATTAATTGTTTCTTGACAGTTTAATTTTTGGTACTCTTAAGATAAAGATTCAGTGCCTTATGACGGTTCTCAATCTCTATGATCCTGTGGTCGCCGCCAAATTCTCCATCCAGAGTCCATGGGACTTCTTCTTCTGCCTCGATCGTAAGCTTCCTGGTCTTGAAGGAATATACAAGATCCGTATTGTCCTCTGCCATTACAAGAGCTGTAATGATCTCCTGCAGTTCCAGCGGATTCTTTGGATTCACGATCAGTGTCACCTCAAAGAGTCCATCATTCATATCGACATTCTTCCCGGTAAGATTCTTAAATCCACCTACAGATCTGGAATTTGTTACCATTCCGACGATAAAATCATCTTCCACCTCAAGTTCATCTGAAGTAACCTTCATATGATAAGACTTGATGTCAAAAAGACGCTTTACACCTTCCAGAATGTATGCCACATGTCCAAGAACATTCTTGAGATCCTGATCTGTCTCATAGGACACATCTGTAAAAAGTCCAAAAGCAGCAACGTATGCAAATGTCTGCTGATTAAATCTGCCGATGTCACAGTGATAAAGTTCTTCTTTCGTAATCATCTCTGCCGCTTTGACCATATTCTTAGGCATAAAAAGACTGTTGGCAAAATCATTCGTACTTCCGGCAGGAATATATCCGATCGGTACATTGCTTCCTGTTTCCATAATTCCGGTAACAACTTCGTCAAGAGTGCCGTCACCTCCACTGCATACGATCAGATCAACAGAATCTGCATATTCTTTGGCTTTTTCATAGGCATCACGCGGTGCCTGCGTAGCACGGATAATGACTTCATAATCATGTCCGCTGAAAATATCTACGATATCCAGGAGGTGCATCTTGATCCTGCCCTTTCCTGCTTTGGGATTAAAAACAAAAAGCATTTTTTTCCCCACGGTCTGATGTCCCCTTTCTTTTTGATTTCTTACGCATTCTATATCATACAACAAATCTTTTGAAATTCCTAGACGCAAATTTTTCGACAGGTGACACCAAAAAAATTTATTGTACATCCTGTGTTTTTATACAAAAAAAACCCCCTGAATTTCAGGGGATTCAAG